>JBAZCO010000020.1:0-20572 GCA_041654915.1 Clostridia bacterium
AATAAGTCCAAATAAAGCCCCTTGTGGAGAAATAGGAGTAATTTGAGCGTGCCTCGATTTCTCTAAGTTCGGAGTAAACTAATCTAAGCGACTTTATCACTTCTTTGGATATCCCCATCATTGTAGCATACACAAGATATTCTTCCCATAGGACTAGCTTGGGAATATTGTATTCTTTTAGATTGGAGAAGTCACGCATATAGTCTTTTAGAGCGTGTGCCCGTCTGTACTCTGCCTCCCCCTCCGCATTGAGGCGGGGGATTTTGGGGCGGAATATAGTGAGTATTGCACCGCCGCCTATAAGCCCAACACCAAAAATTGGCAGAGTGCCTTGGTAAAATACCATTGCTCCAATGCCCATAACACCTGCACCTATGAAAGGAATATAATGAAACATTGCATTAAGTTTATCTAAAAAGTTAGAAATTTTGAACTTGGTTTGAGAGGAGTTTTGAAAAACTTTTATCGCCT
Source organism: Clostridia bacterium (assembly GCA_041654915.1). Lineage (GTDB taxonomy): Bacteria > Bacillota > Clostridia > Christensenellales > DTU072 > JBAZCO01. Next base: position 472 of record JBAZCO010000020.1, read on the forward strand.
TATCTACTTTTATATACTCTTTTTTAGCATACTTTTCAAAGTCATCCATATCAAAGGGTCTGCCAAAGTAATCCTCCACGGAGCGCAAGAGGTCTAGCAGCGCCTTTTCGTGCGTCTTGAGTTCGCTTAACTTTAGCTCGGGGGAATCAAGCACATCAATTTTATAGTCACCATCACCCTCGGGTATTATGTTTATATAATAGCGCCGTGTTAGGTCAAGAATTGTTGCGGCAAGCAACCTGCCTCGACGATTGTTTTTGGTGACACCGCCGTCATAATAGTAAAATAAATGCCCCAATTCACCAGCGCTCCAGCCGCTTGGCACTTCCCTAATATACTTGGGATAGTTGCCCTTGAGCTTGCGATTATATATCCTAACAAAAGCCGTAGCCGCTATGCCAAGTATTACGGCAACTGCCGCCATAACCCCGTCAATAATTGAGCGGCGTCGCTCCCTTGCCATCTCTTCTGCCCATTCTTCGGCAAAACGCTGTTCCTCACTTATAATTTCATCCACTTTTTCTCCCGATATTCGCTTTGCCATATCATCATCAAACATTTCAAATGCAAGGCTTGTATCTTTTGGGATAAGAATGCGGGTTTCCAACATAGTTCCCGCCTCAACTTCTTGGGCTGTGTAGAGATATCTATCTGGCTTGATTTCTAAAAACCCGCTCTCTGCCACTGTGTGAAACCACGCATAAGTTCCCGAGGTTGAACGGCTTTGAGGAAGTTGTACTGTTGCGGAAAAATTATCAATATATAGCGAAAAATCGGTAGAATACGGTTGCCAATAGAGCATTACAGAGTCGTCATACATTCCTGCGGCATTGGTGATTGTATAGTTGAATGAAAACTTTTTTACACCGTATGTCATCCGTGGCATAATTAGACCCAGCTCGACTTTGCGCAAACCGTTGCTGTCGTCTAAATACCAAACTATATTTTTGTTTTTGGGAATGCCCTCGTACTCTATGTTGCTAATAGTCTTGTCATATTCGTACCTGATAGCTGTGTCGCTATTGGTGATGTCATATACGCTTATACTTTCTAGCGGCAAGTCGCTATACTTATTAAAGTTTGTGTCGTACAAATCAAACACTTTGTATAAGTTGCGGTAGCCGTCCTGCGACGATGCCTCAACTTCCCATATTTCGCTAACCGTAAGGTCGCCGTTTTCTAACAAATTAGCTTTAAGCTCAACACGGTTTAGCCAAATATCGCCCTTATCCACGCAAGCAGTAAGCGGCATTATGCCGACAAGCAAAATTGCCGCCATTAATATGACAAGAATAACTTTTTTCATTTTTACCTAAAACTGAACTTTGGGTGCGTCCTTTGCCGCTGTTTCTGCCTCGAAATATGTTTCCGCTTTGAACTTGAATATCTTTGCTATGACATTGGATGGAAACATCTCTGTTTTTTGGTTGAAGTTCATAACCGTATCATTGTAAAATTGACGGCTCATAGCAATTTTATGTTCAATCTCCTCTATCTGCCGTTGAAGGCTGATAAAGTTTTGGTTAGCTTTGAGGTCGGGATATTTTTCCGCTACCACTAACAAACGACTTAGTGCGCCTGATAGTTCGTTGTTGGATGCGATTTGCTCCTCGGTTGTGTTGGCTCTGCCTACCGATGCCCGTGCCTCGGTAACCTGTGTTAGCACATCGCTCTCGTGTTTGGCGTAGCCCTTTACCGTTTCTACAAGGTTGGGGATTAGGTCGTAGCGTTTTTTAAGCTGAACATCTATCTGCGCCCAAGAGTTTTTTACTCTGGAACGAAGTTTGACTAACTTATTATATGTCACTATTGTATATACACACATTTGCTTTGCTCCTTTTTATTATATTGTTTATGAATCTAGTATACTATATTTGTTAATATATGTAAATATCAATAATTTAAAACTTGGGGTAAAATTACTAAAATATTCTTTTGTGCGCACAGCTTGTGGGGTGATAAATAATTGAAAAAGGTACTTTAATTATAGCAAAAGGTATTTTTTTTATTAAACTGTCATAAATAATGGACAGCGTTATAAAATTATGGTATAATTCAAAAAGTTACGGCACCATAGCCAAGCGGTAAGGCAGAGGTCTGCAAAACCTCTATTCTCCGGTTCAAATCCGGATGGTGCCTCCATTTTTTTGCCGTTATGGCGGAATAGGCAGACGCAAGGGACTTAAAATCCCTCGAACCACAAGTTCGTGCCGGTTCGACCCCGGCTAACGGCACCAAAATAAAGACGGTTTTATCGCCGTTTTTTTTGCTTTTTTTAAGAATTTTTATATTTGATGAAAAATGTTTAATATTTAGACACAAAATAATCACATATTTGGTATAATATAGTTATTATAAAAATAATATTCAAGCGGAGCATAGATTGTTTATGAAAAACACAAGAAAATTAACGCTTTTTATAGTCATTGTACTCCTATCAGCCGTTGTGCTTAGCGGATGCCTTGGGTCTTTTATTTTGGAAACAACCCTGCCACCGCTAACAGGCAGAGTGGACGGCAATGATGATAATAATAGCGGTGGCAATAACTCAGGCAACTACAACACGGGGATTAAAGATTCTGTTGTAGACCTTTATAAAGAATCCACTCCCCCGCCGGCAAGCTCTGTTTCCGATATGCTAGAGAGTATTCACCCGTCTGTTGTAGAGATAAATGCAACTCTTGCAGACGGCACTAGTGCAGGAAGCGGTGTTTTTATTGGCAAAGGGGAAAATAACAGCTATATTTTGACTTGTCAACATGTGGTGGAAGATGCAACTAAGCTAACAGTCATATTAACTGACAAAACCGAACATAACGCCTATTATGTTGGCGGACTTCCCGACCAAGACATTGCGGTAATCAAAATTAATAAGGTGAGCGGCATAACCTTTGCCGAATACCGTGACTTAGCAGAATATCCCTTGCGTGTGGGCGAAGATGTTTATGCGATAGGCAACCCCCTAGGCTCTCTTGGCGGCTCGGTCACCAAAGGAATAATCAGCTCCGCCGTACCCCGTGATATTTATATCGAAGGTACTACCCTACCGCTAATACAAACCGACGCATCCATAAACAAGGGCAATTCGGGAGGCGGCTTGTTTGACTCAAACGGTACGCTGGTGGGCATAGTAAACGCAAAATCTGTTGGCGACACAGTAGAGGGTTTGGGGTTTGCCATTCCAATAGATAACGCAATTAATATGGCAAAAGACTTTATTGATACTTCAAATGAGCCTAACAACCAATACGGCGGATTGGGATATGTGCGTGGCAAGTTTATGATTGGCATAACCATTTCTTACGGCGAATTGCCAAGCGGCGTTGCATATGGCGATATCACGCACGGCTACCAAATTCAAGAAATTGACTTGCACGGTTCGGCGGCAGGCGCTCTTAAAAAAGGCGACTATATCGTGCTTATCAATGATAAAAAAATCACCGATATATCCACCCTTAAAGGTATACTGTCCGCATCCGAAATGGGCAACACTGTTTCGTTCACTGTTAGGGACCAACAAGTAAACACTGTGGTAGATGTTGTCTTAAAGCAATATGTATTTGGATATATTTATAATACCTAAAAACTCTAATAAGAATTTAATTCATCCTAATTCTTAAATAACCGCAAGCGCTATTTTAAAGCAGCTTGCGGTGTTTTTTAAGTCACACTTTTTATCATTTAAAGTTTATCAATTACATACAGCTTTTTGTAAATTTATTAAATGTTTTTCTCTCTTTTGCATAAAAGACGAATTTGCTCAAACAATAATTTCGGGTAACAATGATTTGCTGCGGGAGAAAAAATACAAATGTTTAGTTTCTTGGTGAAAAAATTAAATCATATATTAAAGAGTTCAAAAAGACCTGATGAATCTAATAATACTGAGGATGCACCAAAGCTTATCTCTAAAAGTCTATTAAGTAATGTAGAGATGATGAAAAAAATATTGGGGGAAAGCAGTGATATTAAATATCACGATTTCTTGTTTGGAGATAAGTCCCAATATGCAGGTTTGTTGGTGTATATCGAGGGTTTAGCGGATAGCAAAGTAATCACGGAAGGTATACTTACGCCAATTTTAGTGCATAAAAATGAACTGTTTTCCGAAGGGGAAGAAATGAGCATTGGCAGCTTAAAAAGAACAATCATATGCTCTGGGGATATTTTAGAAAGCGGTTTGCAAAATGAGGTTGTAAATGCTTGTTTGTCGGGTAAAATCGTTATGTTTATAGAGGGCGCTGAACGGGCGCTTTTGATAAGCGCAAAAGGTTGGGAAACTCGTGCGGTAAGTGAGCCGCAAACCGAATCTGTCGTAAGAGGACCAAGGGAAGGCTTTACAGAAAATATAAGAACAAACACATCCTTAATTAGGCGCAAAATTAAAAGTCCGCTCCTCAGAATGGAGCATATGACATTGGGGAAAAAAACTAGCACAGCTATAAATATTTTATATTTGGAAGGGGTTGCCAAAGATGAGGTTTTGCAAATTCTTAGACAGCGCCTAAAAAATATTGATGTTGATTCAATTTTGGATGCAGGTTATATTGAAGAATATATTGAAGACGACCCTCGCTCAATCTTTTCTACCGTTGGATATAGTGAAAAACCCGATGTGATTGCAGCTAAAATGTTGGAGGGGCGCATTGCCATTGTTGTAGATGGCTCACCCTTCGTTCTCACTGTTCCTATGCTATTTATAGAAAGTTTTCAAACTGCCGAAGACTATTATGTGCGCCCTTTTTATGCAAGCTTGGTGCGCTTTTTGCGATTGATTGCTTATCTGCTATCAATTTTTACCGTACCCACATTTATCACCCTTACAACATATCATCAAGAGTTTATACCAACCACCCTACTATTCACCATCGCTAATGCTAGGGAGGGTACGCCCTTCCCCGTGCTTATAGAGGCGCTGATAATGGTGTTCTCTTTTGAAATCTTGCGAGAGGCAGGCTTGCGCCTGCCACGACCGGTGGGACAATCAATAAGCATAGTTGGCGCACTGGTAATGGGAGATGCCGCTGTTGCTGCGGGACTTGTAGGTGCGCCCATAGTTATTATGGTGGCGCTCTCTGCCGTTGCAGGCTTTACCATTCCCACACAGGCAGACAGTATATCTATTATTCGTGTCGCTATGATGCTGATTGCCGCATTTTTAGGCGGATTTGGGCTGGCTATGGGCTTTATTATAATGCTGATACACCTTGGAAAAATTAAGTCCTTTGGCGTGCATTATTTTGGCGGACTTGCTCCCGACTACAATCAACAAGATAATTTCATTAGATTATCACTTTTGTCTATGAAAAAACGACCCATGAATATTGTTGGCGAGGATGTTATTAGGCGTGGCGAAATCAACAACGAGCAAGATACAGGGAGCGGACAATGAAAAAGTTAGTTAAAGCGGTTGCCGTAACAATGATTTGCGCTCTATTAACGGCGCTAACATTTACCTTGAGCGGCTGTTGGGATGCACGAGAGCTTGATACCTTGGCGATGGTTACCGGCGTGGGAATTGACGCAATAGAAGGCAGCGATGAACTTTTGTTCAGTTTTCAAATAGGTAAGGTGCAGCAAGCTGCGGGCGGCTCAAGCACTCAAGCCGAGGAAAAAAAGCCCTTTGCTGTGATGCAAGTGGAAGAACAAGGATTAATGTATGCAATAAAACGACTTCGCAACAAGACTTCAAGACAGCTGTTGTTGCATCACAATCAAGTATTGATAATAAGCAGAGAAGTGGCGGAAAGAGGTGTGTTGGCATTTTTGGATGCGTTTGTGCGAGAGAGGCAAATGCGTACAGAAATCTGGGTGATTGTCGCCGACGGGCGGGCTGATGAACTGCTGTCAGAAGAAATGGACCAAGAAAAAATATCGGGCTTGGGTATTTCGATTATGCTAGACGACTTGATAAAGATAAGCGAGGTGTATGATGTGCAGCTTCAGAGGTTTATTTCCAATGTAATATCCGAAACATCAGAGCCGATAGCTCCTGTAATAAAACTTATTAAACGAGAAAATAGCACAGAATTCTCTGTTGATAGCTTTGTTATATTCAAAGAGGGAAAGGCTGTTGGGGAGTTTGGAATACCTTTGTCACGAGGGGTTTCTTGGATAAAAGATTATCTAAAAGTTTTTACCGTTGAATTACCGTCGGAGGAGGGTTTTGCCACCGTGGAAATGTCTAATTTTCATAATAAAATGAAGGCTGACTTCACTCCCGAAGGCGCACCGTTAATCAAACTTAATCTTAAATGCGACTTTGAAATTTTAGAAATTCAAGGGTTTAAAGGTTGGAATAAGGAAGAAATTAGCTTTCATCTTGAGCAGGTGGCAAGTAAAATGATTGTGGACGAAACTAATGCCATTGTTGATTACTGCCAAAGTTTGGACAGCGATATATTTGGGTTTGGAACGGAATATCATAAACGCCACCAAAAAAAGTGGAAAACTATGAAAGAGAATTGGTCGGAGCATTTTGCCAACTTAACAATGGAAGTAGATGCAAAGGCAAGCTTTATTGATGAGGGTAAAATATCCGATGTGCTGGAAAATACAAGAGAAAAAGAAAGGGAGAAAAAATGAATATAGAAACTGCAAAAATCTCACCCAAATATTTTGTTTTCTCGGTGATATGCTTTATACATTCGTCTAGCTTATTAGTGTCCTTTTTTAACACTCTTGTTGAACAAGATTCCTGGATGATAGTTGTTTTTGGCACACTATGTACGATACCGCTGCTTTTGCTCTATTCCTGGCTGGCAAATAGGTTTCAAGGTAAAAACTTAATGGAAATGACTACCGAAATATTTGGCACTGCAATCGGAAAAATGTTCTCTGCATTATACCTTTGGTTTTTTATCACTTTAACTGCGCTAAATCTTTTGGACCTCACAACATTTGTGCAGAAATCAATGATGACTACTACCCCGTCTATCGTTATAGCTTTGGTGTTTTTGTTTGTTTGTTCGCTTTCGGTTAGGGGAGGATTGTTCTCTATTACAAAATACGGACCTTTTGTTGCAATCTTAGCATCATCCATACTGATAATCGCAACAATCCTATCAATTAATCTTGTTGAGCCTGACAACCTCTTGCCTTTGTTCGACTTCCCTCATATGAAGTATATGCAGGCAACCCATATAGCTGCATCTATTCCCTTTGGGGAGCTTATCGCCTTTCTTATGATTAGCGGTAATGTAAAGATAGAGCCAAAAAAATTCAAAAAAATCTTTATTTGGGGTCTGCTGCTAGGCTGCCTCAATCTCCTAATTCTTATTCTAAGAGATACTATGGTGCTTGGCAACACCGCCAAACTTTTTAGCATTGCATCCTTTGAAGTTCTGCGCTTGATAAACATTTCGGATGCGCTTAGCAGAATGGAAGTTTTGTCGGCGGTTGTGCTAATTATGCAACTGTTTTTTAAGGTAAGCTTCCTATACTATATTTCCGCTCTTGGGGCGGCGCAATTGTTTAACTTGTCCTCCTTTAAGCCCTTGATTTATGGGATTGGGTTAGTCGTTATCGTTTACACTTACGGGCTTTATGACTCTAGCCTAAAGCATGTGAAAATGGCTATGTCTGTCACACCTTTCTTTTGGATGCTGTTTGAGTTCGTTATACCCATAATTATGCTAGTCACAGCATTAGCAAGAAAAAAGCAGGTAAAGCTACCCTTGCAGGAGGATTATAACATATGATGATAATTATGCTGATTATTTATGTTGCGGTGATTCTTATAGATTTAGTCCCGCTGATAAAAGAAAAGAAAAAAAAAGAAACTATTATTCTATCGATAACTCTTGCCGCAGGCTTGATTGGCTCTATATTATTTATTATGCGTGCAGATATCCCTAAACCTTTGCAGTGGATTGAGGAATTTATTAAAAATGTTTTAAAAATTGGGTATAGCGACAATCCTTAAAAAAACAAAGGTTTTATTTAGTGAAAAAGGCAAAATTTAAACAAATTTATTGTTTGACCCACTCTAAACAGCATATTACCAGTTTTTTACTTTAAAATCGCTTGATTATATTATTAAAAACCTTTATACTTTCTTATATGTTAAATTTAAAAGAGCTTTCGATAAGGCTCTCTTGGTTTTTAAGCAGTTTCGGGGAGCGCTTTTTTATGCGCTCCTTTATTTTTGTATAACAAAAAATTGAGGATTTTATTATGCTTGAACTTAAACAAATTACCAAAAAATACCAAGTGGGTGAAAAAACTGTCGATGCGCTAAACGGTATCACTACCAGCTTTGCCGAAAGAGAACTTACCGCCGTATTAGGCTCATCCGGTTGCGGCAAAACCACGCTTATGAACATCATTGGTGGATTAGACAGAGCAACCTCCGGCGACCTTGTTATTGAAGGCAGAAGTACCAAAAAATACAAGGATAAAGATTGGAATAACTATCGCAATCACCAAATCGGGTTTGTTTTTCAAGCATATAATTTAATACCGCATATGTCGGTAGCAAGCAATGTGGAGCTTGCGCTCACCCTATCGGGAGTAAGTGCAAAAGAACGCAAAAAAAGAGTGGTGGATGCTCTTACTAAAGTGGGTTTGAGTGACCAACTATATAAAAAGCCCAATCAGATGTCGGGCGGTCAAATGCAGCGTGTTGCGATTGCCCGTGCGCTAGTTAATAATCCCAAAATTTTGCTTGCCGACGAGCCAACAGGAGCTGTGGATAGCAAAACGGGCATACAGATAATGGAAATCCTAAAGGAAGTTTCTAAGGAATGTTTAGTAATACTAGTTACCCACAACCAAGAGCTTGCCAATAGGTATGCCGATAGGATTATCCGTATGCAAGACGGGCTGATAATAAGCGATAAACAATCGGGAACGGAAGTCGATTTAGTGCAAATAAATATAGCGGATGAAAACGCTGCATTATCTGCCAACAAAGCGGTGTCGCCAACAAAACCAACCCTTCCCAACGAGCATGCTAAACTTATAGGGCAACAACTCTTATCCAAAAGCTCTGCCCCTATTGACGCATATCTATCCCGCTACCTTTTTAACAAACCCTCAAGGCGTCCGCTTGCAAAAGAGTTCCCAGCGGCAAAAAAGACTTTGCCCGAGCGTCAAGCCAGCGAGCAACCAAAAATAGCAGCAGATACAAATAAACCAATAGTAGAGCAACCAAAACTAGAGAGTATCAAGCAAGTAATTACTGAAGAGCTTGAGCCTTTAGCAGAAAATAAAGACTTCGGCAATGTCGCAACCGATGACACTAATATAATTCAACAAAACACCGAAGTAGCGCAAAACACTCAACCGCAAGTAAAGAGAAAAAAAGCAAATATGAGCTTTCTCACTGCCGCTAAACTTAGCTTTAATAACCTTTTAAACAAAAAGGGACGCTCTTTTGTCACGATTATTTCGGGTGCAATAAGCGTAATTTGTATAGCCTTGATTCTTGCTATGAACAGCGGCTTTGGATATTACATAAGCGATTTTGAAAAAAATAATTTGAGCAAATTCCCTATAAAAGTCACCACGCAAACCTCATCTGTTATCGATATGCTAAACGATGCCTTTACTCAAGACGGACAACTTAATACTCAAAATGTAAGTATAAATTCTATGCTTGAGATGTTTAAAGAAAATGAGGAAATTCGTGAAAAATACACGGATACCGAGCTAATTTTCCTATCCAAACTAATATTGGGCGTTATTGAAACGGGAATAAGCGGCTTTCAAAATATGGACGAGTTTGGCTTTGAAAATGAATATGATTTTTTAAGCGAGATTTTTGGCGTTAGCCTAGGCACGGATATCATAGAGTTTATGAAAGTTTTGGAAACTGATTTTGACCCTGAGTGGGGAGCGGTTATGCGCAATTATGGTATCGACTTTGATACATATAGGGTGGACGAGCTTGGAGGAGAACTTAGGCTCAATCCCGTTGATATGTTCATCACATTTTTAGAGGAATCGGGGCTTTTGGCACTTCTCAATCTTTCCGGCGGGGGCAATATTAACGCCCTGCTCTACGGCGAAGAAATGAATGAACTAAGGCAGGTTTTTGATAATAACAACCCTTGGTCTATGATGATTGACGATGCCAGCTTGCTAGAAACTCAATATGATATTCTGGCAGGCAGACTTCCCGCATTTGGCACAGACGCCGCCAAAAATGAAATCGTTCTAGTCGTGGACGAGTTTAACCAACTTGATGACTTTACCCTATTTTTATTGGGGATAATCGAGGTGGAAAGTTTTCTTCTCACCGTTGTAAACTATATTCGCCCCCTCCTCCCCGAGGGCGCAGATACAATGCTAGATTATTTTCTTAATCTACTGCTGCCGCCAGAAACCGAGGAAATCAAACTTGAATATGAGTTTAGCGACTTTATAGGTGATGAGGACACTATGCCCGCCACCTTTACGCTAAGAATCCCCACCGACTATTATGCCCTTGACGAGGACACAGGCATCTATAACAGCACAGGAGCAGGCACAAAAGTAGAGGTTGTGGGCGTACTCCGCCTTAAAGAAGGTGTTAGCGCAGGAGTGATATCTGGGGCTATTGGTTATACGGAACTGCTTGCCACTTCCCTCATTAACAAAGGTAACGATGCCCCCGTAGTTGCGGCATTAAAGCAGGCTATGGATGACACCAACAAATTAAGAGATGCCCTTATCAACATAGCACAAAGATTTATGGGAACGGAGTTTGAAATAGACGGGCTTTCCCAAATAGCTATCCCCCAACGGGTTGCCATATTGCAACAGCTTATGGCGGTTGCAGGCGATATAGAATTTACCGAGGAGCAAGCCGCACTATTTGCACAAATTGCCCAAGAATTATCCGACTTTGAGTTCACTCCCGAAAATCAAGCTGTGCTTGAAGAACTTGTCGCTCTCCTTGTAACTCTTGAGCTGTCCGAGGAAAACTACACTCTTTTACTGCAAGCGGCAACCCTATTGGAGGGGCTTGACCCCAATGAGGAAAATATTGATGCCCTAATGCGGGCGGCATCCTTGCTAGGCGGGCTAGATGATAACCAAGAAAATATCGCAATCTTAATAGAGGCGGTTAACTTACTATCCCAATTAGACCCATCAGAGGAAAATATTAGCGCAGTCGTCCAAGCTATCAATTTGCTATCCGAGTTAGACCCAAGTGAGGAAAATATAGACGCTATATCACAAGCCCTAAACCTTTTGAGCGGGTTTGATTTTAACTCCGAAAACATACAAACCCTTGTTGAAATTATCACCCTCTTGAGCGAGCTGAACTTGTCGGAGGAGCGCATAGACACAATCATAGCAATTGTAGAAATATTCCAAAATTGGGATACCACCGCCGACCCCGAAATTATACAAGAAATCTTTGAAACAGCGACACTGCTTGAACAAACTCCCAATGACCTAGCGCTGCTTGCAAAAATGGCAACTCTGCTTACGGACCTATCAAGCAATAATAGAGAACTAATGCTAGAGGCTCTGCCGCTTATGCTGGAACTTGGGCTTACAAGGCAAGAAATTGATATTATTTTAGAAACAACCATACTGGCATTCTCGCTAGACTTAAATTCGGATAATTTGCAAATATTGGTAGCTGTGGCTACTATAATAGGTGAATTTGAGTTGACAGAGCATGATACCGATATCCTTATGCAAACGGCAGATATCATTCGCACAATAGAGATATCCCAAAGCGACACTCAAATACTTGTAGAAACTATAACCGTGCTTAGCGCTTTTAATCTCTCCGATAACGATATGCAAATACTTGTTGGTGCAGCAGAAATCTTGGCAGAAATAGAAATATCCCAACACGACACTCAAATATATATGGAGGTAATTGACCTATTGTCCCAAATAGCATTTTCTCAAGAGGAAGTTGACACTTTTGTAGAAATATATTATTTGGTAAGTGAACTTGATATGCAAGCGAATGATATGCTGGTACTGCAAAAAGTCGCAGAGCTTGCGTTGCAGTTAGATATAAGCGAGGAGGAGCAAGCAAAACTTCTTGACTTAATTAATTTGATAGTCGAGCTAGAAATCACCGAGGAGGATATTGACGCTGTTTCTAAAAGTATGGCGCTCATACAGCAAGTAAAGTTATCCGAGGAGGAGCAGGCGGCATTGCAAGAAGTTCTTGCGTTAGCAGGAGAGCTTGAGCAGCTAGATATTGCTGTTCTTGGAGATGTAATTGTCCTTATCCGTCAAATTAGCTTGCAAGATGAGGAGCAAGAGGCGCTCTGGCAAACCCTTGAGCTTATTATGGATACTCTTGGGTTTACAGATGAGGATATCCTAGCGGTAGTAAACTTTGCGCAAAACATTTTGAGTATTGACATTAGTGATGATGAAATAGATTTTATCATTGGAATATTGCCCTCTCTGTCTAATTTGGATTTAAGCTTAGGACAAACAGAAATTTTAACTCAGCTTGGGGGCATATTCAAAATTAGAAATATCACCGTTGCCGAAAATATTGAATGCACACACGCACCTGATGCTCAACATACTCTGGGCTGCGCTTGGTTTGACTCCGCCCAATACAATACCTTGCTTAACAGCTTTGATTTGCGGGATATAATGCGCCCCAACAGCGTGCATATTTATCCGTTTTCTATTGAGTCCCGCAATAGTGTGCTTAACTTTATAAACAACTTTAATTTGGGAGTGCTTGCAAATGAGGAGCTTTCCGGCTCTACCATAGACTATACCGTGCTGTATATAGACGAGCTTAGCGAAATGACTGCCTCTATGAGTACAATGATAAACACAATCACCTATATTTTGATTGGTGTTGCGGCAATCGCTGTTATTGTCGCTATGCTGCTTGTTGCCATTATACTTTATATATCTGTGCAAGACAGAACAAAAGAAATTGGCTTGCTGCGCTCCCTTGGCGCAAGCAAAGGCAATGTGTCTAGCGTGTTCATTGCCGAAACATTTATCATTGGCTTGGTTAGCGGCGTTGTGGGCGTCCTACTTGCCCTAGTTTTAACTTTCCCCGCTAATATCATCATCAATTCTACATTAGGCATTAGCGGCTTGTTAAGACCCGTTTGGTGGCATCAGTTCGCCCTAATAGGCATTGCCTTTGTAATCACTGTAATTAGCGGACTTATCCCTGCCGCCCTCGCCGCCAAAAAAGACCCTGTGCTAGCCCTTAGAACAGAATAGCGGCTTTTACCCACAATTTAATATAACAAAAAAGACACACTTTACAGCGTGTCTTTTTTTATTTTGACAATAATTTATTGCTGCTTTTTTGCATTAGATAGTAAAAAGCGGTGTAAACTGCACTTGTTTTGCAATATACACCGCTTTTTGGTGGAAGAGGGTGGATTCGAACCACCGTAGTCACCGACAACAGATTTACAGTCTGCTCCCTTTGGCCGCTCGGGAACTCTTCCTTATTGGAGCTGGCTAACGGAATCGAACCATCAACCTGCTGATTACAAATCAGCTGCTCTGCCTATTGAGCTAAGCCAGCACATTCCCAGATTTTGATAAAAGCGGAAATGTCCCGCTTGATTTGCCTTGGTGCCTTGGGGCGGAATCGAACCACCGACACGAAGATTTTCAGTCTTCTGCTCTACCGACTGAGCTACCAAGGCTTGTGTGGCGATCCGGAAGGGACTCGAACCCTCGACCTCTAGCGTGACAGGCTAGCGTTCTAACCAAACTGAACTACCGGACCGTATTGCCGCATAAGTGATTTTTGGTGGGCCTTCACGGACTCGAACCGCGGACCAATCGGTTATGAGCCGACCGCTCTGACCAACTGAGCTAAAGGCCCTCTTTTTTTGGTCGGGGTGAAGAGATTCGAACTCCCGACCCCTTGGTCCCAAACCAAGTGCGCTACCAAACTGCGCTACACCCCGATTCGTACCGATTTATGCGACTTCTATAATATTACATTATATAAAAAAAGTTGTCAATGATTTTCACCCATTATTTATCATAAACTTTAAGAACTTATTTATTATCCTTTTATTCCGCAGACATAAGTAAATTATTTCCAAATTAGATGTTTACTATTTGCAACATTCGTGTTATACTGAGGATAATTGCTTGAAGGAGAAGTGGTTTTAATGACAGAACAACAGAACAAACCCCCCCGTGAGGACGGGATTATCAACAAGTGCATCTGCAAGATAAAAGAGCTAAAAAACAAAGACGGATTTAAGTTAACAAAGATGGAAAAAGATTGGGCTCTGTATGATGCGGGCAACTCGGCTATATATATGTTTTTTATATTAATAGGCGTATCCATTGCAGACCTTGCCAAAGGTGTTCCTTTTTTTGGTGACGACCCCACAACCACAATGTCTATATTTAATGCGGTATCGGGCGGGATAATTGCGTTATTAGGTCCAATACTTGGCGCAATAGCGGATAACAGAGGCAGAAAAAAGCCAATGTTCCGCTTTTTTATTTTTATGGGAGTTGCCGGCTGTTACCTCTCTATGTTCGCCAACCTTGCAAGCATAAACAATAACCCAATCGGGTTCTTTATACCCTTTGTTATTTGTATGATGATGATTCTAGTAGGACTTGGCGGCAGTATACTCTTTTATGACTCTATGCTCGTTGACATCACCACAGAGGCAAGGGGCGATAAAGTGTCGGCAAGAGGCTACGCTTACGGCTACATATATAGTTTAGTACCCTTTTTGGCTTGCCTATTGATTTATTATTTCTTTATGGACCCCCAATATTCTATGGATAATTATGGCTGGAGTGAGGAAAAAGCTTACGCAATGCTCAGACTTACAATATCCATTTGCTTGGTGATTTCGGGTACTTGGTGGCTGTGTTGGTCTATGCCGCTCCTTAAAAACTACAAACAACTTTCTGGCGTAGACCCCGTTAAAAATCAAGTGCGTGATGCATTCAAAAAGCTTGGCAAAACCTTTTCCGAACTTAGAAAATATAAGTATGCGTTCCTCTTTATGCTCGCTTTCTTCTGCTATATAAACGGTGTTAACACGGTTATTGCCCTATCGGCAACCTATGCTAAGGAAGTGCTTACTGTAACCACAAATATTAGCTCGGGTGACCTAAATGTGTACCTAATAGTTGCGCTAATAATGACACAAGTAATTGCTTGCGTGTTTAGCATACTGTTTGGCAACCTTGCAAAACGCTTTGGCGCACGCAACCTTATATTAATCTCCGTGCTTGGCTACCTTGTGTTTGTGCTATACGGCGTGTTTATGCACAACATTTACGACTTCTTTATTCTTGCCGCAGGTATTGGTGTTTTCCAAGGCGGAATACAGGCGCTATCAAGAAGTTATTTCTCCCGCCTTGCTCCCCTCGAAAAACAATCGGAGTTCTTTGGGCTGTATGATATCTTTAATAAAAGCTCCAACTTCCTTGGCAGTGCGCTATATGCAGCAATATCCGGCGCACTAATAGCATCTGACTTTACGGGCATTCAGATTGGAGCAAGAACACTGCACACCGCACAAATAAGTGTTGCTTGTCTTTCTGTATTCTTCCTATTGGGACTTGTTATACTGTTCTTTATCCCCAACAACAAAGCGGACAGAGTGGTGGCTGAATAAAATATTTATACTAAATACTAACAAAAAGGAGCTGTCTTGCAAAACAGCTCCTTTTTTTAGTGTTTAATTGCTTTTTAAAAGGCTTACTCTGCTGCCTCTGCTATCTCTGCTACCTCTGCTGTGTTCTCAACCTCGGGAACTACGGTAGTTTCAGTATCGGCAGGTTCTGCATTGACAATATTTTCCTCTGCCTCAAGAGCGGCACGCTCCTCTGCTGAGGGCAATTCCTCTACGCCTTCGTTAGCGGCTATAACTGCATCCGCAATAACTGAGGATATGAGTTTGATTGCACGAATAGCGTCGTCGTTGCCGGGAATTACATAGTCAACTTCGTCGGGGTCACAGTTGGTGTCTACCAAACCGACAATTGGAATACCTAGTGAGCGTGCCTCTTTTATTGCGATATGCTCAATTTTGAGGTCTACAACAAACAATGCACCGGGAAGTGTACGCATATTTTTGATACCGCCAAGGTTTTTCTCTAGCGTATCCCTTTCTGCTTTAAGTTTGATAACTTCTTTTTTGGGGAGAATTTCAAACTCGCCTATCGCCTCCATTTGGTTTAGCTTGTTGAGTTTGTCTATTCTTGAACGAATAGTATTAAAGTTTGTAAGTGTGCCGCCCAACCATCTTTGGTTCATAAAAAACTGTCCGCATCTTTCTGCCTCTGATTGGATAGCCTCTTTTGCTTGCTTTTTCTTGCCAACAAAGAGAACAGATTTGCCTTCGGTAACAACCGAGTGGATAAACTTGTAAGCTTCCTCTATAAGTCCTACCGTTAGCTGAAGGTCGATAATGTGGATATCGTTCCTAGCGTCATAGATGTACCTGCCCATTTTGGGATTCCATCTTTTGGTTTGGTGTCCAAAGTGTACACCTGCTTCTAAAAGCTGTTTCATTGAAATAACTGCCATAAAGTTACTTTGCCTCCTGTTTTTTTATCCTCCCCGCCCTTCATAAGCGTTGGCGACCTTGTGAGGGCAACTGCCAATGCCTCCGTACGGGTGCGAATTTTGCCTTTAAATAATAACATAATATAAACAAATTGGCAAATAGTTTGTTATATATTTATAAATTAATTAATAGAAAGTTGTATTTATAGGTGATATTAATAATTGCTTGCTGCTTAGATAGGTAAATCTTTGCTTTTTTTCAAGTCTTGGTTTTTGATTTTGAAATCAGCCCGACTATAAAGGCAAAAAATATTACCGACCCCATACCTGCGGCGGCAGACTCAACCCCGCCTGTTAGAGCGCCTAGCAAACCTTTTTCTAATGTGCCTTTTATTGCGCCCTTTGCTAAATTACTGCCAAAGCCCATAATGGGCACGGTAGCGCCTGCCTGACCAAACTCTGCAATATATTTAAATACCCCCGCTGTTTCGAGAACAACGCCAAGCAGCAAGAAAATAACAAGTATTCTTGCCGTTGTCATCTTGGTTGTATTTACAAGTATTTGCCCAACAACGCAAATCAAACCGCCTGTGAGAAAAACCTTGAGATAAATAATTAGATATTCCATAAGTCGCCCTTTTTTTAACCTTACTTTATTGCACTTTAACAAAGCTTACTGCGTGCGCAATGCTGGGTATGGTTTCTCCCTGTAAGCCCGATGTCTTAGACAATAACGCTCCTGTGGGTACTAGTAACACTCGGTTTAGTTCCCCATTTAGCATTTTTTTGTATATATAGCTGCAAAATACCGATGCAGAACAAGCTGCTCCGCTGCCGCCTTGTCCTACTTTTTGCCCCTCACGGTTGAATATTAGCACGCCGCAATCATTGTAGCTATCGGGAAGTGGATAGCCTTCCTCTATCATCAAACTTCGCAGTATGCGGCTGCCCGCTTCCCCCAAATCTCCCGTAAAGATTGCGTCATAATAATCGGGCTTTCTCCCCGTACACCTAAAGTGCGATACCAATGTGGCAGTAGCGGCGGGCGCCATTGCTGCCCCTAGGTCGTTAGCATCCTTTACCCCATAGTCAATTACCGTACCCAAAGTGGCGCACTCCACTTTGACTTCTCCCTTATCTTTATCCAATATCAATGCCCCTGCGGCGGTCACCGTCCATTGGGACAGCGGTGTGCGTTGGTTGCCAAGCTCTAAGGGAAACCTATATTGCCGCTCGGCGCTGGAAAAATGACTGCTAACCGAACATATTACCCTATCCATATGCCCCGCATCAATAAAGGTACTGCCAACAATGATACTTTCGGCAAAAGAGGCGCAAGCGCTATATATTCCTAAAAACGGGATATCAAAACTCCGCATAGTAAAGTTAGCACCTGTGATTTCGTCCGATAAGTCACCCGACACACACAAATCTATCTGGGCGGAACGCATTTTTGCTTTGTTCAAAAGGTATTTAAGCGTGGTGGTGTGCATCATCACTTCCGCCCGCTCAAAACTCTTTTGCCCTAGTGAGTCGTCCTCTACCGTTTTGTCAAAATAACTGCCGATTGGACCTTCTGCCTCTTTTGGACCTGCGATTGAGGCGACTTCTCTAATATAGGCGGGATTTTTAAAAAATATTGTCTGTGTTTTCAATCGATTTTCTCCTTGGTATTATTTTAAACAAACGCACTTTTAAATATTAAAACAATTATTCCCACTGCCACCGATGCGCTTATGCCAAAAACAATTACCGGTCCGGCAATGCTGAACATATTTGAGGATAGCCCTAGGACAATGCCCTCGGTGCGATGCTCCTCTGCGGCGGATACAACAGAATTGGCAAACCCCGTAATTGGCACAATAGAGCCTGCCCCGCCAAATGCGCCAATCTTATCATATATCCCAAACCCTGTGAGTACAGCTGTGATGAATATTAGCGTGATTGTAGTAAAGGCAGCAATATCCTCTTTGGTATTTCCTGTTAAAATTAATGTGTAGATATCGGTAATTGCCTGTCCTATACAACAAATTATCCCGCCAACCAAGAACGCCCGAAACATTGTGCTAAAATGTTTGGTTTTTGGCATTTTCTCTTTTATCATTTTAAGATATTCTTTATTAGGTTCGTTCATCGCCTTTTATACCCTCTCTATCCCGTTGTGGAAAATATATTTCTTCTTTAATAACACTCTCTTTACGCATAAAACATTTCCTATACTTTATTGTCTACAATCGGGGGAAAAATATACGGCAAGGTTGTTTGTCACTTTACACAAAATATATAAATCGGTAAATAAAAACCAATTAAATTAAAAGTAGTATTCTTAAAATATAACTTTTAGCGCCCTCGCAGTAAAGGCGCTTTTGGCTATCTAAAAATAGATTATTTTTTAAAAGACTTTTAAGCTAACAGTGCAGTTCTCTATCCAAAATAGCGTTTAAACTAACTTTTTTTCAAACTCTGTCTTTAGACGGCTGATAATCTTTTTTTCCAAACGGCTTATGTATGACTGGGATATGTTCAAGATATCTGCAATGTCCTTTTGAGTGCGCTCCTCTGTGCCGTACAGCCCATAGCGCATACAAATTATCATCTTGTCCCGTTTTTCCAACTCGGTAAACAAGTCACGCAAAATGCTCTTTTCCGCACGGCTTTCAAACTCTTTGTATATCTGTTCGCCGTCCGTTCCCAAAATGTCGCTAAGCAACAGCTTGTTCCCCTCCCAATCTGTGTTAAGAGGCTCGTCAAGGCTGATTTCTGAGCGTGTCTTTACCATCTTTCTAAGGTACATTAGTATTTCGTTTTCAATACATCGACTAGCGTAGGTGGCAAGCTTAATCTTTTTTTCCGAATTATATGACTTCACCGCCTTGATTAACCCCAAAGTTCCAACAGATATTAGTTCTTCAATATCCATTCCCGTATTGTCAAAACGCTTGGCGATATAGACGACTAAACGCAAATTATGCTCGATTAGCGTATTGCGTGCATCAATACTGCCTCCCTCATTTTGGGCTATCATCAATTGTTCGTCCTCCGCCGAAAGCGGTGTGGGCAGCGCAGTAATATAATCTACTCCGCCGTCCTTCTCACCCCTAAAATGAATTAGGAATTTTTTGATTATTGCCTTGATTTTTACGATAAGTTGTTTCATTGCCGCCTCCCATTTCCCTATGTAATATTATATCGTAGGCATTGGAGCGGATATTATCCGTCACTGCCGCCTTCGTATTGTATATTTTATTCACCCCGCCTGCGTAATATATCTTGAAAGTAATATTAACAAGGCTAAGAACTTTAACTCCCCCTACTGTATTTACTGCGATTTCGCCTTCGTAAGGCAGCGCAAGCTGCTCGGACAGCGTACGGCTAATAACTACCACAGGTTGACTAGCTTGGCTTAACTTATTGCCGCTGTCGTAGTAGCCGTTACAGCGATGCACACCTTTTTTGGTGGCAATTTCCACGCTGTAAATAAAGTTTTTCTCGTTTTTTCTTTGATATAAAGCTTTTGCAAGGTAGCGAATTGCCCCAAATGCAACCAGCACCCCGCCAGACACAGCCAAACCATTTAAACCGTCATTTATATTCAAGCGCTCGCTAAACATAACAGCCGCACCTGCAAACGCAAACGAAACAATGTAAAATACAAGC
>JBAZCO010000021.1:0-19860 GCA_041654915.1 Clostridia bacterium
GAGAATCTTCCCAATTCTGTCGGGATGAGCGTACATCTCGGAAATAACATCATAGCCTGTGCGCTTGAAAATTATCGCCCGTTCGTAGTGTATGGGTATTGCCGATAGCTGCCTAAGCTTGTTATAGCAGTAGTCTTGGCAGACTATCCCCCCCGACTCATTGCCCAAAGACCACATTGTGACGGAGCAAGAGTTTCTGTCACGGTAGTACATTCTTGACACTCTATCCCAAAAATGCGCCCGCCACTTGCGTTTTCCGCTTATCTGACGGTTATATTTTGTGCCGTGGCTCTCAATATCTGCCTCGTCTATCACATATAATCCGTAACGGTCGCAAAGTTCAATAAAAAACGGGTCGGGCGGATAGTGGGCGGTGCGTACCGCATTTATATTGTAATCCTTTATGATTTGCGCATCTCTCTCCCAATCTTCTGGGGTGAGATAATAACCTGTCTTGGGATGGGTGTCGTGGTGGTTTACCCCCCTTAGCTTGATTTTTTCGCCGTTTAGCAAAAAGACGGAGTTTACAATATCTATTGTTCTAAACCCTATTTTTTTCCTAACACATTCCAAAGATGCGCCGTCTTTTTTTATAATTAAAAATAAGTCGTATAATTTAGGCACTTCGGCGTTCCATTCACGCACATCTAGGTTTTTGAAAATAATCTTTGTTTCGCCCTCAGCATCCAATTCTTTCTCTGCAATTAGTCGGATATTGTCATATATTTCTGCCCTTACTATTGCGCCGCCTGGGTTTTTAATATCTAGACTAAGCAATACATCATAGCGCTTATCCGATTGTTTGGCGGTAAAAAAGTCAAAGTCGTGCAAATAAGTTTCTTCACTCTCGTACAAAAGCACATCACGGAATATGCCGTTCATACGGAACATATCTTGGTCCTCCAAATAAGAACCGTTGCACCACTTGCGCACCACCGCAATAAGTTCGTTTGCGCCGTCATTGATAAACGCATCAATATCAAACTCCGCTGTGTTGTGTGAACCTTCGCTGTAACCTACATAACTGCCGTTAATATATAATTCAAGACAGCCAGAAACTCCCAAAAATGAAAGAATATAATGCTTGGACTTATCTTTAATATTAAAAATCTTGCGATATACCCCCGCACTGTTAAATTGTAGTTTGCCCGACAAGTAACTCTTGCCATTGATGTCCTTGCCGTACTTCCCTGCGGGATTTACCGTGGGAATAATGGGAGGTACAACGGGGAACGGATATTTAACATTGGTATAAAAAGGCGGCTCATACCCTAGCATTTGCCAACAGGAAGGAACGGGAACGGTGTCGAAGTTGAGTTTATCGGTGTCCAGCTTGCTTGGAACATCCTCCCCACGCTTATAGTAGACAAAGTCCCACTCGCCATTTAGACAATGCACCCTGTCACTTTGGTAACGATTGCGGTAATAATCGGCTTTTTTTGCCTTGACTTCGGAGGAAAACGGTATAAAATAACTTCGGGGAAAAAGCTTGTTATCCTCATACACTTTAAATGTGCGATAATTTTTACTATTTATGTTGTATATCATTATCCCTCCGTGTTTTTTAAAAAAGTTTGATTGCTACTTGTTTTTTGCGGTTGTTTAATTTTTGAGTTTAGTTTTATATATTATTTTATTTAACTATACATTATATTGTATCACGATACAGAGGGGCTTTGCAATAAGTTTCCCTTTGAAAGCAAAACCTTATCTCCCTAACCCGTTATTTTTTTTATCTCTTTATTATTTTGTGTTGCAAAATTAATTCTCTTCCAATGAAATTCCTCACTTTATTCCTCTGTATGCCCTATGTTTGCGCCCGTTTCCACCGTATTTAAGATATTCGGGTTGATAATATTTGGCTCTTTTGCGCCAATTGTCTTTTCCGTCTTGATTTTTTTGTTGCCCTTGGCTATACCTATAAGTCCGCCTGCATAAATATTGCCGCTCGTATCAATGTTAAGTTCGCCTTGAATCTCCGTGTTAAGCACTCTAAGTTCAATGCCCTCTTTTGCAAGCTCATTTTCGCATTTCCCTGCAAAACCGCCCGCTATCACCGATGCGCCCAAAGTGGTAATGCTTATATTCCCATCCGCTATTACCGATGAGGTATTGGCGTTCTTGATGTATCCAAATATACCGCCTACATATATTGTGTCTAACAATGTGGTATTTTTAGAGTTGACAACAATATTGCCTGCACTCCTCAGCCCGTAACTGCTGTCAAAATAAGTTATTCTCAATGGGGTGGAATACCTTTTTTCCATAACGCCGGCAATCCCTCCCAAATATATAAAAATAAAATTTTGCGCCTCTAAGTGAATATCCCCCGCACTTTCGGAGTTGGCAAAGGATGCATCCATAACACCGCCTGCGATGCCGCCAACATATAGTTCGCCGCCGCCGTTGATTGTAAGTGTAATTTGGGAGTTGCACCCTTCAAACAAACTGCGCAAGGGGTTGTCTGTGTTTTCTTTGCGGCTATGCCCGCTAATTTGCCCAAACAAGCCCCCTATATAATAATATCCTTGCAAGCCCGTGGTAACTTCTGCAGCGCCCTCGGCATAGCAGTTGATAAACCGTGAAAGAGTTGTCCTGTTGGCAATCACACCGAAATAGTTATTTTCGCTAAGAGTTGTACCACCCCGCACATTTGTTAGCCTAAGCCCCGTTACATAAGCATTGGATGTAGTATCAAATAAACCGCCTGAGGCAGACACATCCAAATTTTTTATATCAAAATAGTTGCCGTAAAACGCTCCCCCAAAATTTTTGATGCTTACGGGCGAAGTCAGCAAAATATCATTTTTTAAAATATAGCGCTGTTTTGAGTCGGACGGAATAGATTTAAGCCCTTGTTCACTTGTGATATTAACCGCATTAGCGGCGGGAATGATATCTACTTTATATGTTGTGATTTTGTTGTTTTTATAATAAAAAATTATTTCTGCCGTCGCCCAATCCTCTGTGGCATCGGCTACTAATCTCATCTCTTCCGATACAGAAAGAGCTACCAAATCAGACACAATGGTAACCCTAAACGCAGAATATGACAAACCTTGCATCCAACTTGAATTGAGGCTGACGCCCTCTCCGTCGCCTCCGACTACGCCGTACTGATATTCGGACACATATAGTATTTTTGTTTGCGGCAAAGGCGGGTTATCCTGTGGTATTAGTATAATAGCCAGTGCCGCTCCCACGCCAAGCAAGACCACGGCAATGCAACACAAAATTACTACCTTGGCTTTTTTGCTAAGCTTAGAAATGCGAGCAAAAAGCCTTGTTAGTGGGTTTTTATCTTTTTCCTCCGTATTGCTGGGGGGAACATCATTAATATCAGATTTTTTATCGGTATTCATATTACCAATTATAGTATATTTATTAATTTTTTTCAATATAAAATTATTAATCTATAAATCTTTAATAAATACATTAATTTTTACTTTATATTAAGCACACTATTGACAAATTTAATAAGATGTTATATTTTATTATTATGGATAAGTTTATAATTTTATTGAGGAGTAAAGCTTTTAAAATTACTATAAGCATTCTACTTGTATTAATACTTGTTGTCACAGGCATATTAGTTATACTTATAAACAGGGATAATATTATAGTTAGTCAAAAGCAGGTATTTTTTCTATATTTGGAAGGCTTTGACGAAAGGAATATCGAGAAGGTTGCCGAGGCGCTATTCCCAAAAGACTCCGATGAATATAATGATTTTATCATTAATAACGGCGACTTATTTGATAATATAGATGGTGAACCGCCCTTAGGCACGCTTATGGCAAACGGCACGCTTGATAGGTTTGAACCACTAACTAATGGTGTTTCATATAGGATTTTTGGTTATTATAATGAAAATTATATTACGATATATCCAACTTTTTACAAGCACAAAGGACGATGGTATCTTAACGATAACTTTGGCAAACAATCGGCATATGAAATTCATTCTAATTCTGGACCTAATCCTAGACTTCCAATACTGCAACTAACTCAAGCAGAAAAAGCAGATTTTGCTAATAATAACGGCGTTTATAAGCGCTATGTTGTTGAAAGCGGCAAAGAGATTAGCTCTAATACATTTAGAGGATGCACCTATCTAAACGAAATTGTGTTGCCAAGCAATATTAAAAATATTCACGCAGGGTGGTTTGGAGATTGCAAAAATCTTGTTGCAATAACTTTTGACGGAACTCCTGCAAACTTTGTATCAAAAGACGGAGTAGTTTACACAAAAAACCAAAAGACTCTTGTAGTTTTCCCCCTTGGCAAGGGGATGGCGCAAGGCTCTCCCGAAGGGGAGTTTCATATTCCTAGCACCGTAACCACCATTGGAGAATATGCTTTTACCTATTACAGCGGACAAATCAAAAAAATAGTGTTTCCTTCATCTGTAAAGGTTATTGGCGAAGGAGCTTTTAACCGTGCTTTTAATGCCTCAAACTACTCCGTAGAACTAAACGACGGACTAGAAAAAATAGGCTCATCCGCTTTTGATAGCGTGCTTCTCTCCCAAATAACCATACCCCAAAGCGTAACAGAAATAGGTAGCGAAGCATTTATGAATGCGGCTAATCTCTACCAAATAGACTTTCACCCAAACAGCGCACTAAAAAGCATTGGCTATGCCGCTTTTGAGAATGCGGAAAATTTGCTAGAGATAACTATTCCAAAAGGAGTAACCAAAATAGACAATTGGTTGTTTAGAAATTGTTATAGACTACATACCGTTGTCTTGCATAATAATGTCAAATCTATTGGAAGGAGCTCTTTTGAAAAATGTTATAGCTTGAACGAGCTGTACATACCTAAAAGTGTAACAGGTGTAGGTATAAGTGCGTTTCAAGCGGCATACAACACAACTTTGTATATTGAAGCGCCGTCACAACCCTCGGGCTGGAATACTGCTTGGAATATGGGCTATTCTCAAACACCCGTTTGGGGGGTAGCTTTTCCCAAGTCATAAAAAAGGTACTGAGTATGAAAAAAATTAACAAAATACTAGCAATCAAATATTTTATGTTGGCGCTTTCAGTACTTTCGTTAGTCATAATTTCTGTCATAAGCGTAGCGGTACTGCTTTTCAATTCAGATGAAATTGTAAAAACGCCAAAACAAGTGCTGCTTGCACATCGGGACGCATTTTACGCAAGGGATATCGAGGGGGTAGCCTTAACTCTATACCCCAAAGGCTCACAAGAATATATTAATTTTATGCAAAACAGCGAAGATTGGTTTGACGAGGATTTCCCCCCTTACCCAAAGGATTCCTCCATTAAAGAGAGCGAGTTCTTTTATCCGTTAAGTGGCGAGGTTATAGGATTTGAGAATAACTTAGTGGGAAAAATAATATCTTTCAAGATGTACCCCGATATACATTACGGCAACATGCAGGAGGCTCAGGCTATCTTAATGTTAGAAGATGAAAACAAAAATATACATTATGCATCAGCGCTGATACCTTTCAAAAAAATTGACGGACGCTGGTATTTGCACGAAAGCTTTAGCGATTATTCGCTGGTGGACTATCCGGGGATTGTGAAGGCGATGCAAAATCCGTATCTCGATAAAGTTAAGCCGCTACCAAACACATTTCCGCTTAGACTAAACGCAGCGCAAAAGACCGAATACAGCACAAATAACGGACAATACAAAACTCACATCGTAAAAGAAAATGAATATATAGATTGGGAAAGCTTTATAGATTGTGCATATCTGCACGAGATTGTCTTGCCAAGCAATACCAACTATATTGACCCTAATAACTTCTTACAATTAACTAGCCTTACCGCAATTAAGTTTGACGGTGAGTCTAGCCTATTCACTGCGTTAGACGGTGTGGTGTATAATAAAGATATGACCACTCTGGTTTTGTTTCCAAGAGGCAAGGGGGCGGCACAAGGCTCTCCTCAAGGTGAGTTTCATATTCCTAACACCGTAACGACTATTGGAGAAAAGGCTTTTATGCATTACGAGGGGCAAATCAAAAAAATAGTCTTTCCTTCATCTGTAAAGGTTATTGGCGACGGAGCTTTTCGCCATGCTTTTAATACTTCAGACTACTCCGTAGAGCTAAATGACGGACTAGAAAAAATAGGCGCATCCGCTTTTGATAGCGTGCTTCTCTCCCAAATAACCATACCGCAAAGCGTAACAGAAATAGGGAACGAGGCATTTATCAATGCGGCTAATCTCTACCAAATTAACTTTCACCAAAACAGCGCACTAAAAGCATTGGCTTTGGAGCTTTTGAGAATGCGGAAAATTTGCTTGAGATAACTATTCCAAAAGGAGTAACCAAAATAGACAATTGGTTGTTTAGAAATTGCTATAATCTGCACACCGTTGTTTTGCATAGTAACATACAGTCTATTGGAAGAAACTCTTTTGAAAAATGTTATAGCTTGACCGAGCTAGATATACCCAAAAGTGTAACAAGTGTAGGTATGAGTGCATTTCAAGCGGCATACTCACTAACACTTAACATAGCGTCACCCGAGCAAACTAATACTTGGGATAAAGATTGGAGTTTAGGGTATCCAAATGCGAAAAAATAGTTGCCTAAATTCATAATATTTGAATATTAGTAAGGGTAGTAACAATGCAAAGCAAAAAAAATATTTTACAAAATACACTATTTAGCAAAATCTTAGTTGGCATAATGCTATTAACAATTGTTGCTGCAACGGTTGGTGTATTGCATGCAAACAGCTGTAAAATTGCACAATCACCCAAACAGGTCTTAACTTCCTACATTGATGCTATTATCGAGGAAAATCTTGAAGAATTTGCAGCTAGCTTTTATCCAAAAGGCTCACCAGAGTATAAAGAACTCCTCGTTGAGCGCAGCGATATATTTCCCATTGATGTGGATGGGATAGGAGATGAGTTTTTTTGTGAAGTTGTATCGTTTAAAATGAACGGAAAGCTTGGGAATAATCTTTGGGGCGCAGAGGCTGTTTATAATTATTTAAATATTGACGGTACTCATACATATTATGAAACAGAAGTTCCTTTTATTAAAATAGACAAACATTGGTTCTTACACAAAGAATATCAAGATTATTTTCCTTTGGATTTTCCGAGCATTGCTCATATGCTTGCTAATCCTATTCCCAGCCAACCTAAAGACGCTATTCCGCTACGATTGACGGCAAAACAAAAAACAGAATACAGCACAGATAACGGACAATACAAAACTCACATCGTAAAAGAAAATGAATATGTTGACCACGAAACTTTTGTTGGTTGCAACCATCTTCACAAAATTATTTTGCCAAGCAATACCATTGATATTGAGCCTGATAACTTTTTACAATTAACCAGCCTTACCGCAATTAAGTTTGACGGTGAATCTAGCCTATTCACTGCGTTAGACGGTGTGGTGTATAATAAAGATATGACCACTCTGGTTTTATTTCCACGAGGCAAGGGGGTAGCGCAAGGCTCTCCCCAAGGTGAATTTCATATTCCTAACACCGTAACCACCATTGGAGAAAAGGCTTTTACACATTACAACGGGCAAATCAAAAAAATACTGTTTCCTTCATCTGTAAAGGTTATTAGCGACGGCGCTTTTTGCCGTGCTTTTAATACTTCAGACTACTCCGTAGAACTAAACGATGGACTAGAAAAAATAGGCGCATCCGCTTTTGATAGTATGCTTATCTCCCGAATAACCATACCGCAAAGCGTAACAGAAATAGGGAACGAGGCATTTATTAATGCGGCTAATCTCTACCAAATTAACTTTCACCAAAACAGCGCACTAAAAAACATTGGCTATGCCGCTTTTGAGAATGCGGAAAATTTGCTAGAGATAACTATTCCAAAAGGAGTAACCAAAATAGACAATTGGTTGTTTAAAAATTGTTATAGCCTGCACACCGTTGTTTTGCATAGTAACATACAGTCTATTGGAAGAAACTCTTTTGAAAAATGTTACAGCTTGACCGAGCTGTATATACCCAAAAGTGTAACAAGCGTAGGTATTAATGCGTTTCAAGCGGCATACAACTTGACTTTGTATATTGAAGCGCCGTCACAACCTTCGGGCTGGAATACTGCTTGGAATATGGGCTATTCTCAAACACCTGTTTGGGGGGCAGCTTTTCCCAAACAATAAATTGCAGCTCCCCGCCGCCAACAAAACTTTTAGCGGTAATAGCTTAGTCCATAACGGTTTAACCTATGTTTGCCTTGAAAGATTGAAACACCCAAAAATGGTGGTTTTGTAACGATTCAACCTATGTTTACCTTGAAAATAACATTACCTCTTGACAAAACAATAAATATATAATATTTTATTAATATGGATAAGAGAAACTTTTTTACAAGTAAGTCATTTAAACTTGTTTTAGCTATTATCATAGTGTTCGTAATATCTAGCACAAGCGCAATTGTGCTTATTGTTAATTCCGACCGCATTATCAGGACGCCTCGCCAAGTGTTAATCGAATACCTAGAAGGTTTGCGTGACAAGGATATTCACAAGGTAGCGGGGGCAATACACCCAATAGGCTCTCCCCAATACGAAACTTTTTTGGCGCAGGGTGATGACTATTTTTTAATCGCAAGCTACGAACAGTTTGGAGAAATAGCAGAATTTAATATATTTAATAAAGTCAACCAACATAGTACAACTACCGCTAATATTAGCTATACAGTTAAAGATAGCTATAACAACGACAACGAATTCAGAATGGTTGTGTCATTTAGCAAATATAATGGACAATGGTACTTAACTAATGATATAGCAACCTATACCAACTATGGACCGCCCTCCGGACCTCCTGGTACAGATAACCCAACCCCTACTCCCCCTCCTCCCCCCAACACCACACCCCACACTCTTACCAATGCGCAAAAGGCAGAATATAACACGGGCGGTAACAATAGTATTTATAAGCAGCATACAGTTCCGCACGGCGAACATGTTACACACGAAACTTTCCGTGAATGCAAGTACCTAAACGAAATCGTCCTGCCAATAAATATTACCTTTATTGACCCTACTTGGTTTTATGATTGTGAAAACCTTGTGGCAATAACCTTTTCGGGTACATCCCAGACCCTTGCCTCGGTAGACGGAGTTATTTATAATAAAGATAAAACCGTGCTAATATATTTCCCCCGTGGCAAAGGCGAAGTTGCAGGCTCTCCTCAAGGTGAGTTTCATATTCCTAACGGTGTTGCAACAATATCCCAATCCGCGTTTAGCCATTACAGCGGTCAAATCAAAAAGGTAGTCTTCCCTCAAACGGTAAAAACAATTGAGACAGATGTTTTCTTCCGCTCTTTTAACACCTTTGACAGCCAAGTTATTCTTAACGAAGGGTTGGAAACAATAGGCGCTAGAGCCTTTCAAGAAACGCAAATTGCAAACATTGCACTACCCAGCACTGTTACTGCTATCGGTGCGGAAACTTTCAAAAAGGCTCAAGGCTTATACTCTTTAACTATACCTCAAAATAGCCAACTCAAGGCTATCGGATACGCTGCCTTTGAAGGAGCAACCAACCTTACTAGCATATATATCCCACAAGGGGTTACTAAAATCGATAATTGGACATTTGACGGATGTATAAACTTAAACGAAATCAATTTGCATAATGATATAAAATCAATAGGAATGTTCGCATTTAGGGAATGCAAAAGCTTGTCGGAACTATATATACCACGCAATATTACTGATATTGGCAAAGGCGCTTTCCATACTGCCAACCAACTAACACTTAGCATAGAAGTTTCTGCCAAACCTGCGGGGTGGCATTCAAGTTGGGACTATGGTATGCTTAAACCTCCTATCTGGAATGTTGCACCTCCAAAATAATCGTCAATTTATTGATTATGAAAAAACTATCTCAACTGTTTAGCAAAAAAAACTTGATTGTTTTTTTAAGTGTAATTCTTATACTTGCAATCACAGGCGCAAGTGCGGGTATTATCATTGCTAATTCCGATGAGATTGTAAAAAACCATCAAGGACAAAAGCTAGTACTTCAGCAATGCTTTGAGGGAATATATCAAAAGGATATCAACAAAATTCTCACATCCTTTTACCCCGAAGATTCCCCCGAATATTATGATTTTTATGATTTTATCGACGAAAACCAAGATACCTTGTTAATGGACAATCCGCCTTACGGCACGATTAAAGAGTTTGTACTACACAACGGCGCAAACTATAATCAAACCGAGGCGGATGTTCATTTTGTGCTTACCGCTAAAGACGGCAGAGAGAACGATTACCGAACGGTGATAAATTTCGTCAAGCGGCAAGGGGTTTGGTTTTTGGAAACGGATAATCTGGCAAAAATAATCGGTTTTTTAAAGAATATGGAGCCTCAAGAACATCATAATGACAATGTACCGAATATCCCGCAGCCGACTACCACTCTTCTTGAATTAACACCCTTGGAACAAATAAAATACAGCACTCCCGACGGATACAAAACCTATACCGTTAGTGAGGACAAACATATTGATGGCCACACCTTTTGGAATTGCACACACTTGCACGAAGTGATTTTACCAAGCAATACAAACAATATAGACCCATCTTGGTTTGCAAACAATAACAGCCTTGTTGCCGTGACTTTCGACGGTGAATCCGACCTCTTTACTTCGGTAGACGGTATTGTATATAGTAAAGATATGACTGTTCTCCACCTTTTTCCAAGGGGAAAAGGTACGGCAAAAGGCTCTCCTCAAGGTGAGTTTCACATCCCCGACACGATTACCACCATAGGAGGCGGCGCTTTTGCTAATTATAGCGGGCAAATTGATAAAATTGTTTTTCCCGCATCTGTAAAGACTATTATGTCGGGTGCATTCTATAACACATTTAGCAATATGGATGCTCAACTAATCCTAAATCAAGGATTGGAAATAATAAGCAATAACGCTTTTGCCTCTAGCCGTCTTTTTAAAATTACAATTCCGCAAAGTGTAACCGAGATAGGTGAAGAAGCTTTTATGAATGCATTCAATCTGCACGAAATCATAATCCCCGAGGACAGCGCCTTGCAAACTATCGGCTTTGCCGCATTTGACGGAGCAACTAATCTATATAGCATATATATTCCGCAAGGGGTTACCAAAATTGAAAATTGGACATTTGACAGCTGTTATTACTTGAGTGAAATCACCTTGCACGATAACATAGAATCAATAGGAATGTTCGCATTTAGAGGATGCGAAAGTTTGTCGGAACTATATATATCACGCAATATTACTGATATTGGCAAAGGCGCTTTCCATTCTGCCGCCCAACTAACACTTAGCATAGAAGTTTCTGCCAAACCTGAGGGTTGGCATTCAAGTTGGGACTTAGGTATGCTTGCGCCCCCTATCTGGAATGTTGCACCTCCAAAATAATCGTCAAATCTATTAATTATGAAAAAACCATTTAAATTGTTTAGCAAAAAATACTTTATTGTTTTTTTAAGTGTAATTCTTGCACTTGGAATCATAGGCGCAAGTGCGGCTATCATCTTGTCCAATTCCGATGATATTGTAAAAAACTTTCAAGGGCAAAAACTTGCCTTAGAACTATGTTTTGCCGGATTGTACGAAGAGGATATTGCCAAAGTCGCCGAATCTACCTACCCCAAAGATTCTCCCGAATACTATAACTACATCGAACAAAACAGAGATACATTGTTTGTTGAAAATATGCCCTTGTGTACGATTACAGAGTTTGCAGTATACAGCGGCGCAGACCATAAGCACACCGAGGCAGAAGCTTCGTTTACTGTGCGTCATACTTTTGGCAACGAAGGAGAGCAGTACTTAGAGGTATGTTTTGTTAAACATAACGGCAAATGGTACTTGACTCCAGAAGTTTTGCCAAGCATAATCGGGGCGGTTAATCCCATATCGCAAGGCGGCGTAGCAAATCACGCTCCAAATACCACCCCCCTTGTGCTAACCTCAGCAGAAAAACTTGCCTATAGCACAGGTGGTGGCTACAAAACCCACACCGTAGGCCAAGACCACTATGTCAACAACCAAACTTTTGAGGGCTGTACCAACCTCCACGAAATAATATTGCCTAGCAATACGCAGGAGATTCGTTCGGAATTTTTCGCCGACTGCAGTAGTCTTGTTGCCGTGTCTTTTGATGATGAGTCCGACCTCTTTACCTCAATAGACGGTGTGCTGTATAACAAAGATGTGACAAAACTAATTTACTTCCCTCGTGGGAAAGGTGTGGTAAATACAATTCCTCAAGACGAGTTCCACATTCCCAATACCGTCATAGCAATAGAGGGTTGGGCGTTTTTTAACTACAACGGTCAGCTTAAAAAAATTGTCTTTCCTGCCTCAATAAAAACGGTTCCGCAGGGTGCATTTTATGGCGCATTTAGCACTTCAAGTACCCAAGTGCTCTTAAATGAAGGGTTGAAAAAAATAGATACTTTTGCGTTTGCTTATAGCTTTATCCAAAGCATTAACATCCCCAAAAGTGTGATAGAAATAAATGTAGAAGCCTTTGTAGGCGCATCCACTCTGCACAATGTCATCATCCCCGAGGACAGCGCATTGCAAACTATCGGCTCTGCCGCATTTAACGGAGCAAATAATTTATATAGCATATATATTCCGCAAGGGGTTACCAAAATTGAAAATTGGGCATTTGACGGATGCCATAATTTGAGCGAAATCACTCTGCCCGAAAATATAGAATCAATAGGAATGTTTGCTTTTAGGGATTGTTATAACTTGATTGAACTTACACTACCAAGCAGTATAAAATATATTGGAAAAGGCGCTTTTTGCGGTAATAATATATTAACACTACACATAAACTTTTCCTCTCAACCCCCAAGTTGGCATAAGAATTGGGACTACGGGCTACGCATTCCCGCTGTTTGGGATACTATAACTCCAAGTTCATAAACTTTACCGCATTGGTGTAGAGTATCTTTTCCAAAGTTTGGGACGGCAGTCCAAGGGCTTTTATTCTATTTAACTCTCCCTTATAATCCCACATTGGGTAGTCAGTGCCAAACATAAACCTATCCGCTCCCAAATAATCTATTATCTCTTTAGCCCTATCCTTATCCAAAAACTCAAGGGTGGACGATGTATCAAAAAACACATTAGGTGTTTCCTCGTACCCCTCCGCATACTCCCACTCCGACCACCCTCCAAAGTGTGCGGCAATAAACCTTAGGTGCGGATATCTTTTTGCCGCCTGCATCATCTTGAGCGGGCTGCTAAAGTTTTTTCTCTTATCCCCTGTGTGCATTTGTATGGGAAGTGAGCCATCCAAGCAATCTAGTATCTTGCCCGCCGCATCCCCGTCTATACTAAATTCTTGAAAATCTGGATGCAGCTTTATCCCCTTTATGCCCATTTCTTTCAACCTATTTAGTTCGTTTTTTATGTTTTGCTTTGTCATATCGGGGTGCAAGGTTGCAAAGGGCAAAAACAGCTTATCTTTTGCCGCCTCTCTTGCAACAAAAGTGTTTATGGACTCCACTTGCCTTGCCAAAGTCGCAACCGAATGTACTACGACTTTAACAACTCCCGCCTCCTCTGCCAAGCTTTTCAAGTTGGCAACTGTGCCTTCTTTATTTGCCATTGGCAAATCATAAAACTCTTTAATAGCATTTACCGCTTTTGCGGCAATCTTATCGGGATAAATATGAGCGTGCATATCAATAATTTTAACTGATGTCATCTTAAAAGTCTGCCTTCTCTATAAGTACTAATCTAGCACCCATTATACTCCACTTAACCTCTCCAAAGCAATCATTCCCAAAGCAAAACCCAACTTTCCCCTCAAAATACAACAGCCCGCAATAATCTTTTTACAATTCACTTGCCTAACCCGCCCAAAAATGATAGAATATTCAAGCAAATACGGAGAGATGGCAGAGTTCGGTTGAATGCGCTCGACTCGAAATCGAGTGAGCTGGGGACAGCTCCGTGGGTTCAAATCCCACTTTCTCCGCCACCAAAACCCTAAATCGAACTTGCCGAAATAGGCAGGGATTTAGGGTTTTTTTATGCCTTTTACATATAAAGAAAGTTTTTGCGCTAGATAGCAATTTTTAAAGGTCTATAAAAACTATCGGCTTTTTTGCTTTTTGGGCGTATTTATATAGTCATAATGTTCCGCAGCTTTTTGGATGTTACTGTGGCTATTTTTAGGCAGATAAAGCAAAAATAATGATACCTAAATTAGCAAGGTGTCCTTGGATTTGGACCTTGATTATTTAGGTAGAATATGGTAGCATTGAATTATGAAAATTATACATTGTGCAGATATTCATATTGGCTCAGCGCTACAAAATATATCGGCGGAAAAATCTAAGATAAGAAAGCGTGAGATTGTTGATACATTTATTAGAATGCTTGATTATGCAGGGGAGCTTAGCGTGGATGTTGTGGTAATTGCCGGTGACCTATTTGATTTTAGAAAAATTGCACGACAGATTAGGAAAGAAGTGCTGCAAGCGATTGCTACTCACCCTAGTATTAGCTTTTTGTATCTAACAGGCAATCACGACTATCAGTTGGTTTTTGATGACGGCGACTTGCTTATGCCCGATAACTTGTTTTTATTTGATGAGCCTAGTTGGCAATATTACCACTACAATCGTGTTTGCATTGGCGGCATAGATATTTCGCAGCAGACGGGATACGGATTTTATGAGCAGTTAAGGTTTGATAAAGATAAATTTAATATTGCCGTTATGCACGGCAGTTTGCAAAAAATTCAACTTGAGAGATTGAGAGGAAAACACATAGACTATCTTGCGCTTGGCGATATTCACCAACCCGATATTGATGCCAAAAAGTTGGATATGCGTGGCATATATGGTTACAGCGGTTGCTTGGAGGGACGGGGATATGACGAAGTGGGGGAGAGAGGGTTTGTTTTGCTGGAGATAAACAACGGCAAACTAAACCGTAAGTTTGTTCCATTTGCAAAAAGGCAATATTTTTTGGTGGAAGTGGATATCACGGGGCTTGATACCCATACCAAAATTGATAATATAATACAATCTAAAACACGGGGGATTGACAAGGAAAATATTGTAAAGGTGGAACTAGTTGGCAAGCGCAATGCGGACACTCAAATAGAGAGAGAAAACCTTGAATTAAAGCTAAAAGAGCGGTTTTTTGACGGCAAAGTAAAGGACAACTCTATATTGGATATGGCATCGGTTAACTTTGACAACGAGATATCTTTGCACAGTGAGTTTATAAAATTGGTGCAAGACTCTGACCTTGACGGCACTCAAAAAGACAGGGTGGTTGAATACGGCATAAAAGCTTTGTTGGGCGAGGCGATTGACTTATGAAACTGAAATCTGCACACATATTAAATTTTGGGAAACTAAGCGATATAAAGTATGAGTTTGTGGGCAACCTTACCGCAATTAAAGAGGACAACAGCTTTGGCAAGACCACGCTTGCCAACTTTATTATTAGTATGTTCTATGGACTTCCCAACCTAAAAGTTAAGGACTTGAGTAACGACCGCCGCCGCTACGACCCTTGGCAAAGCGGTGGCTTTGGCGGATTGCTCACCTTTGAATATAAGGATAAAATATATCAAATTGAGCGGGATTTTAACAAGGATACTTTTCATTTATACGATATTAGCACACGCACAAAAAAAGAGGTCTTCACCCTTGACGACAAACCGATAAACAAGGACAACTTTGGGGATGTGCTGTTTGATATAAATAAAAACAGCTTTAGGCGTAGTGCCTACATTCCGCAAGATGATGTGCTGTGCGGGGAAATTGAAAGCGGGTTAAACGATAAACTCCGCAACTTAATAAATGCCACCGATGAAGGCTATGACTTTAAGCAATCCTTAAAGATTTTGCAAAATGCGGCAGACAGTATTCAAGCCAAAAGAGGCAAGGGCAAGCTAAAGGATGTTGCGGAGCGCATTGCATCCTTAGAGGCTAAAATTAAGGAGTGCGAGATTTGCTTTGATAATGCGGAAAGGGATAGGCTTGCATTATCCCAATTAAAAAAACAACACGCCCGCCTTGATACGGAGATAGAAAAGATTGATAAGGAGATTGGCTTGCATAAAGATAAAGATGCTAAAGTCGCACAAAGAGAACTCTACCTTGATATACAAGAGGAAATAAAAAAGGCTAACACCAAATTGGCTGAATTGTCGTTGTTTTTTAAGGCTAAAACCCCAGACGACATTGATTTGACTGCCATTAAAGACAAAATTGACGCATATTATGGGCAACAAAAAGTGGTGAAAGACTATGAGGACAGCACACTTCAAGAGCGTGCCAAATTGCAAAACATACAAGTGATGAGTAACACAAGGCAAGAGAGAAAAAAGATGCTAGCCCAACAGATTGAGGGTTATCAAGCGGATATAAAACGCACTTTAGCTAAGAAAAATGATACCCAACAAAATATTGCCGCCCTTGAAAAGGAGGAGGGACACAAGGGGTTGCTATTTGTTATATTATGTATAATTACCTTTGGTATCTTTTATATTTTAACAAAAAAGAAAAACGCACAGCGTGCAGAAAAGATAGCCTTATTGGAGCAAGATTTAGCCGCCTTGAGCAGCAAAATTGATGGTTTTCAAGTGGAAATATCAAAGCTGCAAACGCAAATAGATGAGATAGATGCCGCTAGTAGCGATTTTGACCCCGACAGATTGGGGCAGTTGAATAATACGCTGGACGAGGAAAATCGCAAACTGCAAAGCTGTAAAACGGAGGTGGATTCGGCACTCACCCCATTTGGATATACTCCTAATAATAAGGGTGAGGAATATACTTCTTATTTTTATCAGATAAAAGCAAAGCATAACGAATTTGTTCAATTTACCAGCTCACTTAGTGAAAGCAATGCCAAACTCAAGGAGTTTTTGCAAGACAAAGATGAGAATACATTGCTGCAAGAAATTATATTTGAAACCTCATTAGAGGAGTTAGAGCAGCAAAAAAGTGATAGCGAAAAAGAGCGGCTTGCCTATATAAAAGAAATATCTGATACAGAGGCAAGCATTGCAAGAAATGAGGAAAAAGCGGAAGATTTATCCAATTACAGAAGTGAATTATCCGAATGCTATGAACTAAGTGACAAATTAACAACGGACTTAGCCACTCTGGAAGAAACTATGAAATTCCTAACAAAAGCTAATGATAACTTGGCAAACAAGTATCTTGCGCCGCTATTAGTAAGAGGTAAAGAGCTAATTAATCTGTATGACGAAAGCAAGTCGGATTTGGGGATTAATGACAAGTTTGAGATTTTAATAAAAGAAAATGGGTTTGAGCGGGAGTTTGACTACTTTAGCAAGGGGATAAAGGAGTTGGTGAGCATTTGCATGCGGTTTGCCTTGGTGGATATGATATTCAAAGACAGCGTTAAAAAACCCTTTATTATTCTTGATGACCCCTTTGCAAACTTAGATGACAGCAAACTGCTCCTAGCAAAAGAGTTTATTGTCAAATTGTCCAAAGACTACCAAATTATCTATCTGACCTGCCACGCTAGCAGGGAGATAATTTTATAAAACGCAAACCTAGGAAAAAAATAGTTTAAAAAGGTGCGGGCGCTTTTACAACGATTATTTCTAAAGTATCCGATGCGAAGTTCTGCACATTCATTTTCGTATTTGTGGGAATCTTTAGCAATGTGCCAGCGGGATATTCACGCATTTCCTCCTCGTTGAGTTGTATGGAAAGAGTACCTCTAACCACTGTCATATAGACATTAGAGTTGGAAAAATGCTGGGGAAGTCCCTCGTTTTGGCTAAATATCATATGCAAATAATGCACATTCTCATCAAACACCACCTTTTCAACTATCTTTTTGTCACCTTGTGCAAGTTTGAATACTTGTTCTACCATTACTGTCTCCTTTACTTTATTGAATTTTTTGTTGCTAATATAAATGTATATAACTCATCGATATCCTCAAGGTTCAACCGTTTGGATACGATGTAAGTTTTTAGGCTGCCGTCTTTTGCCTTTTTATTGGGGTCGAACTTGCCATAGATGGTGATTATTATGCTGTCGTCCTCAAGAACGGTGTTGCCGCAATAGCCTGTGTCGTGGTGTGCAGCCGTTTGCGGTGTGGTTTGGGTGTCAAAATAGGTGTGGGCTAGTTTGATGCGGTACTGCCCTTCTCTGCCCATTTTCAAGTCCTCATAAGTGCCTACCCACGCAATAGCGCCTTCGCTGTACCAACCCGATTTTTTATATTTTTTGTTGATTTTATTTAGCGTTTCTTTGTCACGGCATACTGAGCGGAATGTGATTATTAGTCGTCCATCTGCGGTGTATTCGGCTTTGTGCCGCTCGCCGCTAAGTGCGGCGGGCGTTTCTATTGGGGCAGTCCAACTCTTGCCTTCATCACGAGAAAAGGATAATAATGAGTTGTACTTTTTGGTGTTGCTACGGGTGATTAGGCAAAGCTCATCTCCATTGCCGCCGTCAGAGCGTATCACCTCTACCTCGCACATATTTGTTTTTCTCTCAATAACTCTATGTTCAACAAAATACTTTTCGGGAACGCTCCAACACATCTTACCATTTTCATCAAATGTCAAAATAGTCTTATAGTTGTTAAATGACGCATCGTGAAAAAGTCCCATCCACTTATCTGCAAACTTACCGTTTTCTTTAAGCCTTGTAAGAGATGCCATAGCCACTATTGGTACTACCCCATTCTTTTGATTTTTAGGATAAAAAAGCTCAAACTCCGTCCAATTTTGCCCCTCGTCTTGGGATAGTGAGCAGTTAAAACCGCCCGTGGTGCTTTCGCCAAACCAACGGGGGTTGGCGGAAATCATAATTAACATATCCTCTCGGTCGGTAAAGTTTAGGCGGTATACCGTTGGGGTTTCCCGTGAATGCTCCCACGACTGCGGCGTAGCGGAAAGACTGCTCCCATAGGTAGCGCCGCTGTCGGTAGAAATCTTGTTTCTTATTGCGCCCTTGCCATGCCCCTCGGGATAGAGGACAAGGATATTGCCGTTTTTTAGCCCTATTGAGTCGGGATGCGCAAGGTAGTCGGCACTATCATCAACAGTAACGGTTTCGTACAAATATTTTAGTTTGGGCGGCACGCCGCCGTCGCTTTCGCTAAGGTCTATAAGGGGAATTGTATAGGCTTGACCTTCTGAGCGAAGGGGCGCAAAGATTACACCATAAATAACTCCTCCCGCCGCCCCCAAAATCAACACACAAACCAAAACAATGACAACTATCCTTTTTTTGCGTACGGTAAAAGCCATTCTCCACTCCTTGATACTTAAATTTATAGGTTAATTATAACATATCCATATCAAATAGCAACAATGTATCTTTAAAACATAACTATCCGCAACAGCTAAGAATTTAAAGCTTTATTGGGGTAGGTAATTATAACATATCCATATAAAATTCTTTTCTTTTTTATAATGGTATCCCAAATCAAATAGCAGGAATGTATCTTTAAAACATAACTATCTGCAACAGCTAAGAATTTAAAGCTTTATTGGGGCTTGACTTCTAGGCTTGCAAAAAAGCGCCTATTGTGTTCGTAGGACGGGTCGCACGGCTTGTGTTCTCCTGCCAACTCATTGTAAGCTATCGCCTGTTTAGTGTCGCCCACTGTATAATAAAGGAAGGCTAACTCTATGTTAGGTATATAACCGTGCCAATTAGTATTAAAAAATCCTTTTACTCTCTTAGGGTCGCACCGCAAGGCAGTTTCAAACCAATATATGGCAAAATCATATTTCTTTTCTTTTTTATAATGATATCCCAATAAGCAACAGGTTTCCGCACGGGGCAAGTCGTATATAAAACTTTTATAAAGTGATTGCAGCGCCTCTACTTCGCTATC
>JBAZCO010000022.1:0-19149 GCA_041654915.1 Clostridia bacterium
GTGTATTATCTAGCAAAAAGATAATACTTTTTTGAAAATTCAATATATTATCCCCGTTTGCATTTAAATATCTGTGTTGATGTGATTGGATAATATTATTTATTCTCTTTTTCGTTATAGTATCCGCAATAAGGTTTAATTAAACACTCGGGGCAGTTGGGTTTTTGCGACTTGCAAATATATCTGCCGTGAAATATTAAATAGTGGTGCAAAGAGTTCCAATATTTTTCCTCGTACAACTCTTTAAGCTCCCTCTCCACTTTATCGGGATTGTTGCCGCTAGCAAGCCCTATCCTTTTTGACACTCTAAACACATGGGTATCAACGGGCATTGCGGGTATATCAAACGCTACGGCAAGCACAACGGATGCGGTTTTTCGTCCCACCCCTGCAAGAGCGGTGAGTTTATCAAAATCTTTTGGTACTTCCCCTTGATATTTTTCCGCCAACTCCCGTGACATAGAAAGTATATTTTTGCCCTTGTTGTTGTAAAAGCCGCAACTATATATGTATGGGATTAACTCCTCTAAAGTTAAGGCGGCAAAAGCCTCGGCAGTATTATAAACTTTAAATAGTTTTTCTGTTGCCATATTCACCCGTTTATCTGTACATTGTGCACTAAGTATTACTGCTACCAACAATTCAAACGGGGTAGAAAAATCAAGCTCGCATCCTGCGTTGGGGTGCATTGATTGCAGTGCATTAAAAACTTCTCTGTTGTGTTTCATAAAATTATTATCGCAAAAAAAATCACTTTAGGCAAGCGATAGCGGCAAATACACTCAAAATGCAGATAAATAATAAGTATTTTATCTAAGGTAAAACCCTATTAAAGTTTTAAGGCGGAGCAAGCGTATAATCTCCTCGGCGGTATGCCTAAAGCAAGCGTTAAAAGCTACACTAAGCCCGCACCCCTTCCCAATGCGCTTTGGGGTGTCTAGAACAACGGCGGCTATCCGTCTTTCATTTAGAGCGTTATATAATCGCAGAGCTTCACTGCGTGATGAAAATGCGGCAAGAATATCCATATCTCCTTAGTACTCCTTAAAAAAGTCTAATCGTAACTTCTCAATAATACATTAATATTATGAAAACCAAATTATTGTGTAAAAGTACATATTTAGATAATGCTGCCACTAGCCGCTATAAACCCCGTGCGGTTATAAGAGCGGTTAACAAGCATTTGAAACATTCGGCAAACCCCGGGCGGGGAGGACACAGGGATAGCATATCGGCAGGATTGACGCTAGAGCTGGCACGAGAACAGATACGGCGCTTGGTTGGCGAGGGGGAAGTGATACTCACAAAAAGTTGTACCGAGGCGCTAAATATCGCAATATTTGGCATAGAGCCAAAAGGAGAGGTCATTACAAGCGTATTTGAGCATAACAGCGTACTTCGCCCCCTCTATCATTTGAGTGAGAAAAAGCAAATTAGGCTGAAATTTGTAAAACCTTTTTCCAACATAATAACCGCAAAAGAGGTATCCAAATTGATAACAGAGGATACCTCATTAATCGTTTTGGGGGAAATGAGCAATGTGACGGGAGCATTGCACGAGGTAGCGGAGATTGGTATGCTTGCAAGAGAAAAAAGCATAGTGACAATAATAGATGCGGCGCAATCTCTAGGGCACACCAGCAGCGACTATACGAATATGGATATTATAGCGGCAAGCGGGCATAAGGGGTTACACTCTCCGCAAGGCACGGGTTTTTTATTCTTTAGGGAAAACATTAAGCTGCAGCCTCTAATTTACGGCGGCACGGGTACAAAAAGCAAAATGACTAAGCAGCCGCTAGAGCCGCCCGAGGCATTTGAAAGCGGAACGGTAAACACCTTGGGGTTTGCAGGGCTTGCAGCGGGAATTGAGTGGAGTTTGGCGCATCAAAAAAAGATAAATGCAAAAATCCACACCCTATCCCGTTTATTAATTGAAAATTTGCGTAAAGTAAATGGGGTCGCATTGTATACAGATAATTATAATGGGGTGGTAAGTTTTAATTTGAAAAATATGCCCTCCACAGAGGTCGCCTCAAAGCTAGATGCCGACTACGGCATAGCGGTAAGGAGCGGCTTACATTGCGCCCCGCTTGCGCATAGGCATTTGGGAACAATTTCTCAAGGGACGGTGCGTGCAAGCGTGGGATATAACAATACGGCAAGCGACATATACAAATTAGTAAATGCGATAGATATTATTGCCAAAGGCAAGTAACAGTAAAATATTGCACTTTAAAACAGCAAGACACAAATAATATTAATGTTTTAAAGATTATAATATTGATGGAATAGAAAACATTTTCCAAGGTATTTCGTCCGTTGGCGGCTCTACCCTAAACAACATAATCTCCCTTGTTATTGGGTGAGGAAAGCGGAGTTCTGCCGCCCAAAGCGCTAGGTTGTAACCAACGGGCATTTTTTCGCCCCCGTACTTTCTATCCCCAAAAATAGGTGTGCCAATAGAGGAAAGCTGTACCCTAGCTTGATGACTTCTCCCTGTTATAAGATTTATTTCTAACAGCGCAAGCGGGGGCTGCTCAGATAGCACCTTGTATTCAAGCACGGCAAGCTTTGCGCCGTCGGTTGCCATTGGCACTTTATAAACTTCGTTTTTTTCCGCATTTTTATAAAGCATATCCCTAAGCTCGGCTCGTCTTTCCTTGGGTGTACCAATAGTGACAGCGTAATACTTTTTTTCAAAAGCGCCTGCTCGCATACTTTCTGCAAGCCGTGATGCAGCTTTACTTGTTTTTGCGTATACTATAACTCCGCCCGTGGGTCTGTCCAAGCGGTGAACAAGCCCCAAATACGCCTCGCCCGCCTTGTCGTAAGTCTTTATAAGATATTCCTTTAGCAGGTCTAAAAGGTTTTTATCTCCCGTACTGTCTGGACAAACCGCTATATTTTGCGGTTTTACCACGACAAGCAAGTGATTATCCTCGTAAGCAATGTTGATATCCTCAAAAGTAATGTTCATATATACCTCAAAATGTGATTAATGCGCTTGTACCCGAGGGAAGTATTACCCCTTGGGTGTTTGTGGGCAGTCCTATTTCATAAGCGGTTGATTGGTGGGGAATATCGTAAAAAGCAAGATTTAGTATATTCCTCATCACAGTTGGCTGCAACCCCGCTGTGTAGCTATTTACAAGATAAAATAACGGGCTAGGTGATAACAACTTGCGGGTTAAGTGAACAAAATTGTTTATTTTGTCTTCCAATTTCCACATTTCCCCTTTT
Organism: Clostridia bacterium; assembly: GCA_041654915.1. Lineage (GTDB taxonomy): Bacteria > Bacillota > Clostridia > Christensenellales > DTU072 > JBAZCO01. The sequence continues at coordinate 3,244 of JBAZCO010000022.1, forward strand.
GTTCCTCTGCCAAAGCTTGGCGGGTCCATAATGATACCGTCATAGGTTTTGCCCCGTCTTATCTCCCTTTCCACAAACTTTTCACAGTCCTCAATTATGTAGCGAATAGGCGCATCTTTAAGGTTGGACAGCGCCGCATTTTTACCTGCCCTTTCGCACATTGCCCGTGCCGAATCCACATGGCATACCTTAGCGCCTGCCGCCGCAGCTGCCAGCGTTGCGCCGCCCGTATAGGCAAAGAGGTTGAGTACATTTGCTTGCCGCCCCGCCTCACCAATCAGACGGATTATCCTATCCCAATTGGTAGCCTGCTCGGGAAAAACACCCGTGTGCTTAAACTTCATAAGCTTTAGCGCAAACTTCAAACTCCGCCACGACACATAAAATTCCTCTGGCACAGGTTTGAGAACAGTCCAATCACCCCGTTCATAAACAGCATTTAGGTCGGGATATTCCCTAAGCGGAAAGGGTGAGCGCCAAATAATTTGCGGGTCGGGGCGTAGCAGTACAACGCCGCCAAAATCTTCTAGTTTATATCCATCGCCGGAGGCAATAACTCTATAATCTTTCCATTCGGAATTATAGTTAATCATTCTTAGCGCACCACGCTGATATGTTCATCAAGCTCCGCCATCATAGCGGTATAGTCATTTTGCCTGTCAATCATATTGAGAGAGGATAAAAACCGCTTTGCCTCCAAATATTCACCCGCCTTTGCCAAAGACCTTATGAGTTTTAGCAAGTTAATAATCATATCTTGTTTTATACTTTTGCGTTCGTCATTAAAGTCGCTGTACTGCAAGTCCAAAGCAAAGTCGTTTTTGTATACCTTTAGCATACGATTGATAATATCCACTCTTTGTTGCAGCGAAGTTTCCCCCGTAAGTTTTTCTTTAAGTTCACAGTAAACATTATAGTCACTATCCAAACTTTTCACGGTGAGCGCATATTTGGAGTTAATATAATCAAGCGAAAACTCTATATTGTGTGCGGCAAGCGTTTTTCTTATTATATTATTGGTTGTTTTCAAGTTATTAATAGCTGACTCGTTAAGATAATCTTTCCACATAAGGTCGATTATTAAGTTTCGGTCTATGCCGTTGCCCTTTGCGAGGAGATAGTGAAAAAACAAGTCCTTGCTTTTTCTTGTCTTCCATTGAATTTCCTTGCCGCCAACAGATGCGGTAACATCGCCAAACATTGTCACCTTGAGGTTGTTGGTTACCACCTTTGAGTTTTGTTTTTTGAGGAGTGCCGAGTCAATTACTGCCATATACTCCGACTCAATATCGTGTTGTTTTGCAAAGGATATCAAGCCATTAAATATATCGTGGTAATAGTCTACCACCAACATTTGCATACCGTATTGGTAGGATGAGCGCAAGATATTCCTCACAAGTGTAGGCGCATCTTTCAAGTCCTTTTTGGTTAGCATATAGTCTGTTGCAATTGCCATACCCAGCAACCAATTGGTGGTGCGTGACTTGCTTGACTGCACACACTTTGTTGCATATTGGTATGCCTTTTCACTATCACCAAGTTTAAGCCAACAAAAACTTAATGCAAGTTGCAGCATATTAGTGTACTGCGGATAAAATGACTCGCAGTATTTAAGATAGATATGGGCAACCTCTTTGGCATAGTTGGGGTCCTTATATTTAGCATACACGATACAGCGCTGACCAATATTGTAAAATTTTATGCTGATATTTTCCTTATCCAACCGCACTGCTGTATCGTACTTTTCAAGCGCCTCATCAATCTTGCCATAGTATAAGTCCACCATACCCAATGTGCAATACAACAAGCTTATATCTTTGGTAATATCGTTTTCCAAAGCAAAATCTAGCGCCTCTTTTGCGTGCTTTTCTGTCGCCTCAATTTCGCCGTCGTAGTATCTAAACGCAAGCAGGTTGTGGGGTATCACATACCATTTGAAGTGGTTTTTTATAATGTGAGTAAGCTCCATAGCCCGCCTATAATTGCCCGCATCAAAATACGCATTGGCAAGCCCCTCTACACCCTTTATGTATAAAAAAGAGTCGCTTGCTTTTTCTCTATGTAGGCAACGCTCAATCTCGGCTATCGTAATTCCCAAATCCTTGCGGTAAGGAAGTAAGGATATAATAAAGTCGTCCGTATAGTCTGGATAAACTTCACGACTTCTACCAATAACATCTGTCACTCTGTCAGCATAGACCGAGATGTCCAAAGAGAGCCTGCTTGTCATTTTTATCAAGCGATTAATCGATATAAGTTCTAGAAGTATTTCATTATTATCCCTAAAATAATCGGGCAAATCATCCAAAAACTCTTTTGCTGTCTTATGGTCGCCACGGGCATCACTAAGTATAGCATAAAAGAGCGAATAATTCTTTTTACTCTTGTTGGGCTTGAATGGCATTGTGATATTAGCCTTTGCAAAATCACCCATTTGCATCAAGCAATATGCTTGGGTAAGGGCGGCTTTGGCGCATTTGTCCACCATATCATAGTCATCAAGCTCTAGATAGTAGGTAGTTGCCAAAACATAGTCATTTAGGGTAAAAGCGTGGTCGGCATACCGTCTTTTTGCAGGTATTTTGCTGCGCTCGGCATTTAAAAGCGAATATCTGTCCTTAAGCGTAAGCAAATAATTTTTAAGTAGTGTGTTTGGTCTAAAAAACTTGCCGTCACGGGTGGAAACATAGTTATCTTTTTTGTTAAGATAATACAAAAGCTCCACCCCTTTGGGGTAAAAATCCCTTACAAAATCAATATCCACCTCAACAATATCGCTAATATAGGTTAAAAACGCCTTATCTTCCTCGGTGATATCGCTAAGCAATTCTTCAAAATCGGGGTTGGCACGGCGAGGAAGTAGAGTATATTCGTCAATAAGTTTGGGGTAGAGCGGCTCAAACTTGGTATAGTCAAAGTCAATATATTCGTCGCTAGATACAACAATTTTAAGGTTGGACGGACAATGTTTGATTAGACGTTCCAATAAAGCTAGGTCGAAATTTTGGGGCAACCGCTCCATTCTCTCAAACACCATAAGGCAATTGCCTTTTATTTTAGATATATAGTCAAGCACCGCAGTGATTATCACATTATCGCCGTTAAACTCCGAACGGCAATATAATAGCTGATGCAGTTTGTTTTTTAGCACATCATCCTCTGTAATGATTTGGTCTATTAGGCAATATGTAAACATATCTATACCGCCCGCAACAGCATTAAACCAAAACACCGTGCGATATCTTGAGGAAAGCTCGGTTAAAAATTGAGTCTTTCCCGTACCCGGGGGGGCAAAAAGCATAACGGCAGAAGTGTTGTTTGCCATTATTTCATTTATTAGCGTATTTGTGTTAATTTCAAACTTCATATGTACCTCATTTTATCCACTCTTAACAGTTGTTTAGAGCTTATAGAGAAGCTCCCATAATAATCAACAGTAAAAATATTGTAAATTATTAGTAAATTAAAGTCAAGCGAATTGGCGCACTATAAGCATTTTGGCATTATTTTGCGCAAAAGATGCGAAACTTTTACCCGCTTTGCTCATAGAATAGCAATGTAAACCAAGTTAAGCACAAAATAAGGAGCTTGTTTTTATGGATATAAACGCATACATAAAGCGAAAAAGTGCCAAAGTCCGTCCCCAAACCACCGAGGAAGCCATTCAAAAGTACGGCAGTTTGAGTGAGGAACAGCTTATGAATGAGATGTTTACGCTTGCAGCTGAGGAGCGGCAACGAGGAGATTTGACAAACGAAAAATTGGATGATTTTTATAACCAAGCAAAAGGAATGCTCACCCCCGAACAAGCAGAGCGGATGAAAGAGCTTATTTTGCAACTCAAAAAATAAAGTTAAAAGAGGGTAAAGAGGTAAAATTATGATAGGCAACAACAATTTGATGACATTTTTGCCGCTGCTGATGTCAGGAATGGGGAATAACAGCCAACAGAGCAACATAGCCGAAATGCTAATGAAAATGCAAGGAGGCGGTATGCCAAGCGGTCAAGGCGGTATGCCAGGCGGAATGTATGGTCAAGGCGGTATGCCGGGCGGAATGTATGGTCAAGGCGGTATGCCAAACGGAATGGGTGGACAAAGCGGAACGCAAGGGGGAGTGGACAACAACAATATGATGACAATGATGAACCTAATGAATATGATGAATTCAAATAAAAAGGCTCATCCTGCCGCAAAGCCAAGTAATACTCCGCCCTATTTTGACACAATAGGCAACATACTGCCGCAAAATATGATAGAAATACTTAGCACAATGCTGCACAACAACACCAAGCAGGGGCATTAAGCTCTTTTTATTAATAATCTATAAGCGGGGGCATTAAGCTCTTATATTAACAATCTTTAATGGGATAAAAAAACGGCATAAGCACAAATGCCGATTAATGCCGTGTTTGTTGGAGCGGAAGACGGGACTTGAACCCGCAACAGCCGCCTTGGGAAGGCGGTGCTCTACCGTTGAACTACTTCCGCACAAAATATTGTTAACATTATATAACGCTTGCGCTTAAAATTCAAGTGTTTTTCTCTAAGAAAATAAATTTAACAGCTTGCCATGCATATCGCCCATATCCGCTAAACGACGGGACGATTGGGGAATGTCTATATTTTGCTCACTGATAATTTCTACTGGACGGTTGCCTATAACTATTATGCGCTCGGACAGCAAAAGTGCCTCATCTATATTGTGTGTGACGAAAATTACCGTGCGGCGCTCCTTTTCCCACAGAGCGGTAAATGCTGCAATAAGCCTGTTTTTCAAACCTATATCCAAACCTCTAAACGGCTCATCCATAAGGATAAGCGGGGCAGGATAGGCAAAGGCTCTTGCCATAGAAACCCGTTGCGCCATACCCGTAGAAAGTTCGGACGGGTATTTTTTTATGCTGTCCAAAAGCCCTACCGCATCAAGTGCGTTGGTGATTTTTTCTTGCCGCAAAGTTTTATCCTTTATCTTGGCATATAACACATATTCAATATTTTTATATACCGTTAAGTTAGGTATAAGTATTTGGTTTTGGAATATATAGGATATATCGTTTGGGATTCCGTTAATTTCGCCTTGGTAGCCCATTAGTCCGCTTACTGCATTTAGCAAAGTTGTCTTACCCGAGCCAGAACCGCCTAGAATTGATGTTATTTTACCCTCTGCTATCTCTAGGTTGAAGTCCTTATATACCACTTCATCACCGTAGGACTTATTAAAATTATTAAAAACTATGTTCATTACCGCCACCTCACCACCGCTTTTTTGATTAGCTCAATAGATATCTCCAAAAGATAGCTGAAAATTATTGCAGCTACTGTCCACGCTAAAAGTTCGGCTGTGTCCAAATATACCCTAGAGATTTGCATAAATCTACCCATACTGTCACGGGTTTGGGCAAGTACTTCGGATGCTATTGTCACCTTTAAATTTAGTGAGATTGAGCTTTTTATCCCTGCAAACATTGCGGGGAGTATGGACGGGATATATAGCTTAAAAAGCCGCACAGGGAACGGCACTTTGTAAAGTTTGGACATATTTATTAGTTCCCTATCCATACCGCTAAGCGCCGCATAAAAGTTAGCATATAGCAAAGGGAACACTATCAAACCCGCAATTAGCATGGGACTACTTTCCGAAGTAAGCCAGATAATTGCAAGCAATATAATAGACATTGTGGGTACTGCTCGGGCTATTGTAACTATTGGGGACAACAGCTTATAAACAGGTTTTACTGCATAGCTAATAACTGCAAGCACTAATGCCAACATAAACGAATAAAAAAAGCTTAAAAGACTTCTCCGCAATGTGCCAAGCACCGCTACCCAAAAATCGCCCCCGCCCATAAGTATAAACAACCGTCTGAGCGTCTCATGGGGAGTGGGCAATATCATTTCTATATTAATAGCTTTAGCCGCTACAAGCCATATCACCAAAAATAGTGCCACAGCAAGCAGCGGATAAAGTTTATTTAATATGTTTTTAAGCCTTTCTTTCATCATTTATACTTATAGACAAACTGTTTTAGGGAATATAGAAAAAGCTGTCACTAGGGAGTACTCCGCCCACGGTTTGCGGGTTGAAAGCGTGGAGTACTGCAAGATAACTCACTACATCCTCTTTTATATCCTTTGCCCTAACAGTGGTGATATTACATCTCTCGATTACTGCCCGTGCAGCGGGAACGCTCGTTGCCCCTGCATCTTTGAGCGCATTGCTTGCATCGGCAGCATTATCAAGTACCCACTCGTCATTTTCCTCTACTTTGACAAGCAGCCATTCAATAAAGTTTTTGTTTGCGCTATCATTTAAAAAAGCCGCCTGCCCTATCAATGATGCTTGGGTGTATGCAACCCCGTCGGTAGCGTCCTCCCAAAGTTCTTGAAGGTTAAAAAGTATGCTTGTACCCGCATTGGCAACAGAGGCGGTAGCCGCAGGCTCACCCAAAAGACCAAACTTTGCCTCTCCCATCTTGAGCATAGGAATTAGGTCTGCGCCGCTCTCTACATACTTTATGCCAATTTCGTCCTCGGCGGGGCTGTCCTCGTCCTCCACATATTTAATACCGTTTTCGTCCAATATGTGTTTAAATGTGATTCCCGGCGTTCCCGCTCTGCCTATGCTATATAGCACTTCGCCTTTTAAGTCATTTAAGGAAGTAGCGGTCATTCCTGTGCCGCCCACAATATACAATACTCCGTGAACATTTACGCTAAGCAATTTTGCGCCCGTGTTTTTATTGAGTACCGCCGCAAGGTTGGTTGGTGTGATTGCAAAAGTAGCTGGGTCGGATGCGTTGGCAAAAGCCGCCCCAATCTCGGTTGCTCCCGGCACGATTTGGTAAGAAATCTCATAGCCCTCGTAGCTTGGTCTTTCCTTGATAAGCTTAGCAAGCGCTAGGGTGGGTGCGCCGTCTGGCACAACTATTTTCACCTTAATCGGCTCGCCGTCCTCGGGTGTGGTGTCTCCGCAAGCGATTAGCATAAACGCCGAACCTACTGCTAGCAAAGCTATCATAAATATGATAAGTATTTTTTTCATTTCTGCCTCCTATATATATCAAATATGGTTTATTTTTACTTTGTTAATTACCCAATTTTATAATTCCACTGTGGTTACAGCAGATTTGACCGCAACATTATTTAGCCGCCCCAACTTGCCCGTCAAAGCGGAAATCTTTTCGGTTTCGCCCTCCACCGCAAGGCTAATCATATGGATGTTGTTTATTCTGTCGGGAATACCCATTCTGCCAATAATTATCTCGTGGTGGTCGGATAGGATATCTTGAATTGCACTTACGGCACTTCGGTTTTCCTTTATCACTATTGCTACAATCCCAACTCTTTTCATACTGCCCTCTTTTTATTATGGATATTATATAAATAACAAACCGCCCTCTAAAAAAATTGCAGAGAGCGGTCATAGTAACATATAACTAAATACAACTATTAACGCAAGGCTGGGCTCTCCGAAATCTCATTGATGCAGGCTTGGGTGTTTTTATAAATTTATCTTATAACATTTATATGATTGATGTCAACCTTTTTTCACTCAAATTATCAAAGATATGCACTTTGCCGTGAGTGGCAACACTATAAGCATTTTTTATTGGCTCATCTGTAAAAAGCGTGCCGCCGTTTGGGAACAATACATACTTTCTGCCTCCCAAATAGCCGTGGCTTATTGGCGCAAAACTTTCCCCATTACTGCCCTCTTTAATGGCAAATGATGCGGTTATATCTCTCCCCGCATACTCGCTAGGTAGCGCAATGCGCTTTTGCAACAATGTTATAAACGCTCCGCTATCGTCTGTCAACACCGCACATTCAACCCGTGCATTGCGGGGGTTGACAAGCCTATCCACCGTTAAACTTGACGGTTGACTAGTGAGCTCCTCGGGAGTTCCCGTTTGCTCGTGCTTACCAAAGTTTAGCACTATCACCTTATCCGCAACTGAAAAAGCCTCGTCTAGTGAGGATGTGGCAAAAACCACACTTCCTTTTAGCGCCCGAATATGCGGCAGCATTTCTTGAAAAAGCTCCTCCCGCACAGCGCCGCTTAGCTTTTTAAATGGGTCATCAATAAGGTATACCTCTGCATCTCTCAAAGCCGCACGGGCAAAGGATAGTCTTATTATATCGTCTGTATACAACATTCGGGTAATATCGGTGAGCATAGGGTACAGCCCAAACTCCTTGGATACTTCAAGTACTCGCCTTTTGCGTTCCGCCTTGTTTATTTTGCGCAATTTGAGCGGATATTCAAGGTGAAACCTAACGCTTTTACCCTTGATAACTCCCCCGTCCTCATATATCATAACTGTATCCCGCATTTTGGGTTTTAAGCGGGTAACTTGTTTTTCACCAATAAAAATCTCGCCTTTTGCGGCGGGAAAAAGCCCCGCAATGCACTTTAATAGCGATGTTTTGCCGCCCTCGCTAGTGGCAAGCACGGCAATTCTCTCGTCGTCTTTGCATTCAAAAGAAAGGTTTGTTACCGCCTCTCTCCCGTATAGATATTGCATTGTAAGGTTTTCTACCTTTATAGACAAATGAGTTGCTCCTCAAATTTTTTATAATAACTTAGTTTTTTATTACAGATTCTATAATTAAAACCTCGGATTTGTTTGTAAACTATATAATAAACGCCTCGGATTTGGGAGGTGCGCTTGCAAGCTCCTTAGCTTTTTCCTCATAGCCTGCCCGTCCCAAAAGGGCATAGGTTGCATTTTTGCCTTCCTCAACTCCCGGTTGGTTATATGTATCTATATCTAGCATTGCTCCAATATAAGCTGTTTCCAACATAAAAAACATCAATAACTGCCCTATTGTGTGTGCATTTACTTCGGGAAGGGTAATTGTTCTGTTTAACCGCTCGCCTTTGGTGAGTGCATACTCGGTTGCCAGCATCTCCGACTTTATTAGCGTATTGAGTGTATGCCCCGACAAAAAACTAACTGATGGGTAAGCCTCACAACCGCCGCTTATCGTTACTTGGGAGCGGTATTTATCCACGGTGATAAAGGTAAGTACTTTATCAAAAGGTCCTTCCGTATACAACTGTACTTGGCTGTGCTGGTCGGTCACTCCCACCGCTTTTACAGGTGTTTGCCCTGCAAAAACTTTTTCGCCCTTGTTGTTTACCGCTTTGCCCAAACTCTCTCCCCACAATTGCGCATACCAATCTGCCATAAGTCGCAAGCTGTCGGCATAGGGCATCATAACGCTAATATTTTTCCCCTTTTGTATCGCTAAATATTGGAGTGCGGCGGCGGCAAGCGGCGCATTTTTGCGAAGGTCGCTCTTTCTTGCCGCACGGTCTTGAAAAGCCGCTCCTTTTAGCAGTTCTTTTATATTTATGCCAAGTACAGCCGCAGGGAGCAAGCCCACGGGGGTGAGTTGGCTAAACCTGCCGCCAACACCATTAGGAATATAGAATGTTTTTAATCCCTCGTCACGAGCGATTTTTATTAAATTTCCGCTCTCTCTATCTGTGGTTGCAATTATATGGTCTTTGGCTTTTTCGCCGTACCTAGCCTTTAGTAAGTCCATTATAATAAGGTATTGGCTCATTGTTTCCGAAGTAGAGCCACTCTTGGTAATCACATTAAAAATTGTTTTGTCAAGGTCTAAAATATCAAGCAACGAAGTCATACGCTCGGGGTCAATATTGTCCTCAACATAGAATTTGGGTGCCTTTCTCTTGGACTTTGGTAGCTCATTGTGGCGCAAATGGCACAATGCTTGAAACACCGCCATAGGTCCTAAGGCAGAGCCGCCTATCCCAAGTACAACAAACGCATCGCACTTGCGGCGCACTTGTTTGGCGGTAAAGAGAATGTCCTTTACCACATCGCTTTGGTTGAAAGGCAGCTCCGTCCAGCCCATCATACCTGTGCCACGGTTGTCCTTTACAAACTTATGTGCGTTTGCGGCAATGGGGGCAACCGACTTTAGCTCCTTGTTGCTTATCCCCTCTTTTTCGCCTATGTAAGCGCTCATCATATTGTTGTAGTCAAATCTAATTGCTTGATATTCTTTCATATCTACTCCTTTTCAGCTTTTTTCAAACAGTTGTAAAGATGCTCGTAGCCCCTCTTTACATCATCGTAATTGTTGTAGTCGCCCGCATAAAGCTCCATAATTAGCGCTCCCTTATACCCTGTTTGGATAAGATACCTAAACAATGCGGTAAAGTCAAAAGTACCTTTGCCCGGCACGGCAAGTTTACCGTTTTCGTCATAGTCGCAAAGATGCACATTGCTCAACCTATCCCCCATACAGTCGATATAGTCATATACTGATATCCCCGATTGCATAGCCTGCTTGATATCTAAGCAGGCAAGCACTTTGCTGTGTTTTTTTAGATTTTCAAAGTATTCGGGGGTGCTAAAGTATGTCCAATGCACATTTTCGTAGCACAGGCGGCAGTTGCCGTATTCAATTAGAATATCGTCTATTTCGTTTGAGCGCCTCCCAAGCTTTTCGTAGTCAAACACATAGGGTCTGCGCTTGAGGCGTGCAGGACCGTGAAATGTATAGTAGCGTGCGTTTAGGGTTTTTGCCACTTGCGCCGCTTGCTTTAGGTAAAATTCGCAGTCCTCCCGTGTCCTTTGCATAGGGTTATATAGCTCTGGCTCGTACTGCTGGCTTAAGGTGTGAATGCTGTATACTTCAATCTTATCCTTTTTGGATTTGAGAAGCTCCCCAAACTCTGGCAAGTACTCCCTAAAAGTAGTGAGAAAAACCTCGCAAAGCTCAATTCCTAAACTTTCAATTATTTGAAAGGCGTCCTCTGTGGCGGCATTGGTAAAAAACGATGCCGTTGAGATACCTATTTTCATATGTTCATATATCCTCTCTAACTTGGGGGCAGGGTATGTATGGCGATTAATATTCGGGGGTGATTAGCCCATAATCGCCGTCGTTGCGCTTGTACACTACGGAAACTTTGTTGTTTTCGCCGTTTACAAATACATAAAAATTGTGGTCTAGCAACTCCATTTCCGCCACAGCATCCTCTGCTGTTATAATAGATATATCAAAGTTTTTCACCTTAACAACCTTGCCATAGCCAACTTTTTCTACACCTGCGGTTGGGGTATGGCTGTCTATTGGGAGAGCGGGTTTGCCCTCCTTTTTTCTCACTGCCGCACGGTCACGGAATTTGCTTATTTGCCGTTCTAATTTGGGTAGCAAAATATCCACATTATCGTACATATTGCCGCTAGTCGTTTCGGCACGCACAAGGGGAAGTCCTTTTTGCGACACGGTTATTTCCATAGTAAACTTGTCGCCTTTCATTGTGGTAAGCTTGACTTTTGCAACTGCATTGTCGTCAAAAAATTTGCCGAGTCGAGAGAGTTTTTTCTCGATAATTTCGACTAATCTTGAGCCTTCGTTGTAGTTCTTAGATGTGAGTTCAATGCGCATAATTGTAGTCTCCTTTGCTTTTATTCTTCTGCGGCTAATTCCGCTTCGGTTATTTTAATATCAAATACCAATTTTTCCTCGCTTATATCTGCAACAACAGAGCTGCCACCCTTGAGGTTGCCCTTTATAATTTCCTCACTCAAACCGTCCTCGATAAGTCGCCTGATTGTGCGCTTTAACGGGCGTGCGCCATAGGATATATCTGTACCCTTTTCCAAAATATAATCTTTTACAGCAGGGGTATAGGTAAACCTTATTTGGTTGTCGCTCAGCCGTCCTACAAGGTTTTGCAGCATAAGTTCGGCTATTTGTTCTAGCTCCTTTTTCTCCAACCTGCGGAATATGATTATGTCATCTATGCGGTTGATAAACTCGGGGCGCATAGCGTCTTTTAAAGCTTTCATTTGCTTGTCTTTCATATCCTCGTAGTCGTCGGCCGCCTCTCCGCCCTCAAAAAAGCCCACTCGTTTCATCTTCGCTATCTCGGATGCGCCAATGTTAGATGTCATTATGACGATAGTGTTTTTGAAAGACACCACCCTGCCTTGCGAATCGGTAAGTCTGCCGTCCTCTAATATTTGCAACAGAATATTAAACACATCGGGGTGCGCCTTTTCCACCTCGTCAAATAATACAACAGAGTAAGGTTTTCTCCTCACTTTTTCGGTTAACTGCCCGCCCTCCTCATAGCCAACATAGCCGGGCGCAGAACCAATGAGGCGGCTCACATTAAATTTTTCCATATACTCGCTCATATCTATCCTAATCATAAGGTTTTCATCCCCAAACATAGCCTCGGCAAGCGCCTTGGTTAGTTCGGTTTTGCCAACCCCTGTTGGACCTAAAAATATAAATGAACCTATGGGACGCTTGGGGTCTTGCAGCCCCGCCCTTGCACGCTTTACCGCACGGGCAACAGCGGATACCGCCTCTTCTTGCCCAATCACCCGCTTTTTAAGGGTGTCCTCTAGGCGGAGCAGTTTTTCGCTCTCTGCCTCGGTAAGACTTACAACGGGGATATGCGTCCAATCGGATACGATTGCCGCAATATCCTCCTCGCAAATAGATAAATCTAAGTCCGAATTATCTTTGCCCCACTTCTTTTTGCGCTCGGCAAGCTCGGCGGAGAGTTCGTTTTGCTCCTTTTGCAAGCTGTGCGCCTTTGCATACTCCTCTTGCTGCACTGCCTGCTTTATTGAGTTGCTAATTACTATTAGCTGCTCCTCTAAGTCCTTAACCGCCGGGGGCGCTACCAAACAGGATATCCTCTTTTTGCTTGCAGCCTCGTCAATTAAGTCTATTGCCTTATCGGGCAGATACCTATCGGATATATACCTATCGGACAACACTGCGGCGGCGGTGAGAGCGTCGTCGGTAATTTTCACCTTGTGATGCACTTCGTACTTTTCTCGCAGTCCTTTTAGTATCGATATGGTGTCCTCTACGCTTGGCGGCTCTACGGTAATGGGCTGAAAGCGCCGCTCTAGCGCCGCATCTTTTTCTATATTTTTGCGATATTCGTCTATGGTGGTAGCGCCAATCGTGCTTATTTCTCCCCGTGCAAGCATAGGCTTTATTAGATTACTCACCGTCATACCGCCCTCACGGTCGCCTGCGGTTACTATCATATGGATTTCATCAATAAACAGTATGGTTTTCCCGTCCTTGAAGGACTCTAAGGTGCGCTTTAGGCGCTCCTCAAAATCTCCCCTGTACTTTGTGCCGGCAACCAAACTGCCGATATCCAAACTAAATATCTTTTTGCCTTTGAGAATCTCGGGAACATCTCCCGACACTATGGCAAGGGCAAGTCCCTCGACTATTGCCGTCTTTCCTACCCCCGGCTCACCTATCAAGACGGGGTTATTTTTTGTGCGCCGTGACAATATTTGTATCACCCGCTCAATCTCTTTGCTGCGTCCAATTACGGGGTCGATTTTCCCCGCCGCCGCCGCATCGGTTAGGTCTATCCCTAAGCGATTGAGTTCGTTTTCTGCGCCGCTCTCCTCGCCGGACGCTCGCCCTTCCTCTTGCGAACGGGCTAGTTTTTGCATTGCAGATGCTATGGACTCCCACTCATTTTCCTCGTGTTTGCCCACCTCATTTATCGTCATTGAATCTACAATCGACTTTAAATCATTAAAAGTTATGCCGTGCTTGGCAAGAATTTTTGCCGATGCGCTGTTGGGGTCAGATGCAAGCGCAAGCAGTATGTGCTGTGTATCTGCATAGCTGTAATTATATCTTTCGGCAATCACTTTTCCTAGTTCCAAAGTCCTTTTTGCCATAGATGACACGACAATAAACGGAGGGTTTGACATTGTTTGGGTCAGGTAGGACAGTACTATTTCTTTGGTAAGATTAAGTCTTGCCAAAATCTCGTACGCATAACTATCCTCTACCGATACAATGCCTGCAAGCAAATGCTCCGTGCCAAGAGTGCCGCCAAAGCGCCCCGCATAAGCCTTTGCATACTCCATAACTTTTTGTACATCTCGGGTATAACTTCTCATATATTTAAATACCTCTCAAACTCATTAAACTAATTATACAATATAATCTTTTCCCGCTAGCTCTCGCAAATACTCCAAAAATTCCGACTTGAGCGCCTTACTACGCAAAGCGTACTCAATATTTGCCTCAAGATACCCTTGTTTACTGCCGATATCATAGCGTTTGCCCTCAAAATTGTAGGCATAGACGTTGGCGGAACTTGCAAGAATTTCTATTGCGGTTGGGAGATAAACTTCGCCGTTGGGAGCGGGGGGAGTGATGTCTAAGCAAGAAAAAATATCTGGGGTTAGCACAAACCTTCCTAAGCTGGCAAGGCGGGAGGGAAGTTGGTCTATGGGCGGTTTTTCTTTAAAGCCTTTGAGTTGCACATACCGTCCCTTAATTGCGCCTGGTACAACCACGCCATAGCTTACCGCTTGTTGGGGACTAAGCTCTTGCACCCCAACAATTGTTGAGTTGGTTGCCTCGTAAGCTCGTATGAGTTGGGCGGTAACAGGCTCATTTTTATTATAAATCACATCATCGCCAAACAGCACGGCAAACGGCTCGCCTGCGGTAAAACTCTTGCAAAGATTGATTGCCGCACCCGTGCCACGCATTGACGGCTGACGAATAAAAGTAAAGCTTGCCTTGCCCAAAAACTTGTTCATCAGAGCGATTTCCGCCCTCTTGCCAGCCTTTTGCAACGCATCTTCTACTTCATAATTCCTATCAAAATGATTTTCTATGGAATTTTTTCCCCGACCCAACAGAATGCAAATTTCGGTTATCCCGCTTTCTACGCACTCCTCCACGACATATTCAATGGACGGGCGGTCTACTATGGGCAGCATTTCTTTAGGGATTGCCTTGGTAGCGGGCAAAAACCGTGTGCCATAGCCTGCTGCGGGGATGATAGCTTTTTTTATCTTGCTCATACTTACCTCGCTAAATTATTTAAAAATCTCTATCAACTATATTATACGACAAGCGGTAAAATAATGCAATAATTAAGATAACTCCCCTTGCCGTCTTGTAACTTGGTTACAAAAGTCGTTCTATCGCTCTTTTGATTTGATTAAGTCGTCTGCCGACACCTTTGGGTGGTGATAGGCGGCATTGTCATGCCTTTTTATTTTGCCAAACTCTATTGCGTTAACGGGACAAAAATGTATACAGCCAAAGCAATACTCGCACTTATCACTAAATATTATACCCTTTTCTGCCATAGTTATGTTTTGGGTGGGGCAAAGTCTTACACATATACCGCACTTGGTACATTTTTCGTTTGAGCGGGGAGTTTTGGCTTGGTAAATATTTTTGATTGTAAACCACGAAAGTTTGCCAACCAAATCGGCAAAAGGCTTGTTTTTGGGTAGTTTAACTACACGGTTATTGATATCATTTTTAATACGGCTTACCGTGCCGCTCTCCTCGCCCAACTGTTTTAATTTAACTTTCTCCTCCAACCCGTAAATTATGCTGTTGTCGGGCAAGATTAACCCGTTAGCATAGGAAAGTCCGCCGCTTGTTTTTAGTAGCTTGTGCGCCGCACTAAGCGCCCCGCCTGCACCGCCGCCGTAGGTGGCAACAGCCCAAATATAGGGTGACTTAAAAGTCGAATTTTTAATAAATTGGGTGACAATAACGGGCGGAAGGCTGCAATAAACAGGGAAAACAAACCCTATTGTATCCGCCTCGTAGTTTCCGCCGTTTGTAGCGGATGCAATATTTATTGCATTGTTAGAGAGAGCCTTTGCAACATTGTATGAGTTGCCTGTACCGCTAAAGTAGAATACTAAATCCATAAATTCCGCCTCATTTTATTACTTGGCTTTGCTAAACTTTAATGTGCATTTTGCCGTTGCTCGCCTCTTTTTAGTTTGGCTTGCCATTCATCTCTAGTTTTGGCTTGCCATTTATCTCTAGTTTGGCTTGCCGTTTATCTCTAGTTTTGGCTTTGCCATTTATCTCTAGT
>JBAZCO010000023.1:0-18873 GCA_041654915.1 Clostridia bacterium
TCTAGCGACTTCATTCACGAACCCCGCACCTCTGTATTTGATGCAGGCGCAGGCATAGCCCTCAACCCCAACTTCCTCAAGTTGGTAGCGTGGTACGACAACGAATGGGGTTATAGCTGCAAAGTGGTAGACCTCATTGCACATATCTACAAGGTAGACAATAAGTAAAGCAAAAGCTTTATTTAAGCTAAACTAAAACTTAAACCAAAAAGGCTGTTTACACTTGGGTAAGCAGCCTTTTTTATATTAAAACTTATTCTGTATTTAAATTTTGTTCTGTATTAAAAACTTGTTCCGTATTAAAATATAATAAAATTTTACCCCTCCATTATGGAGGGGTAAACGGTAATTAATAGTTATGTTTTTGGATATAGCCTACTCCTCGTATACAACCGCCTCGTATGGTCTTAGCGTCATACCGTCGGCAAACTCGGAGTCGGAGTCACGGTAGTTACTTAGTACAAGCTTTGCACCCCGTGCCTTAATATCTATTGCGTTTAGGTTTACGCTCTTTTCCTTAAAGTTGCATATTACAATATAGCGCTTTTCGCCAAGCGCCCTTTCGTACACAAATAAGTTGCGGTTTTTGGGGAAGTACTCCTTGTAAGTACCATTGATAATTATTTCGTTGCCTTTTCTAAAAGCAATGAGTTTTTTGTAAAAATTGAGTATTGAGTTGGGATTTTTTAGGCTTGCCTCCACATTTATCTCCCCTAAGTTGGGGTTAATTTTCATCCACGCTTGCCCATCGGTAAAGCCTGCGCCCTTGCCGCCCGTCCATTGCATAGGCGTTCTTGCGTGGTCTCTGGCTCTTTTGGACATTGCCCAACGCATAAGCGGCATTGCCGGCGGAAAGAATTTTTTGGTTAGCGAAAAGATTCGTGTTGCCAAAATATCTATATACTCTTTTTCGCTAAGTTTGATGTTTGTCATACCAATCTCTTGCCCTTGGTATACATAAGGCGTACCTTTTAGCATAAACAGAGAAACGGCAAGCATCTTGGCAAGCTCTTTAGCATATATACCTTTGGCATTGCCGTAGCGTGATATGGAGCGGGGCTGGTCGTGGTTTTCGTAATACAAAGTGTTCCAACAATCCTCGGGCATTGCCTGCCACGCAGACTGCACTTTTTTAAAATTGGGGAGGTTGAACTTTACGGGGAAAAAGTTCA
The DNA here is from genome assembly GCA_041654915.1 of Clostridia bacterium. GTDB lineage: Bacteria > Bacillota > Clostridia > Christensenellales > DTU072 > JBAZCO01. The sequence goes on from JBAZCO010000023.1 coordinate 1,173, forward strand.
TTTTCATATCCACTTCCATTAACTCAAAGGTGATAGCAGAGTCTAGCTCCCCACGCTTTTCGCTAATGAGCGGCTCTACTCTGTCGTGCGTTACCCCTATTGCCTCGCCAACTATCATTGTGTCGTATTTGCCCCAAGATTTTTCGTTGACTTCTTGCAAGTATTCGTGAATATTCGGACCTAAAACAAAGTGTTCGTCCCCGCACATTATGGGATTGAACTTGCCGTCTGGCAGTCCTTCGGCTTTGCTTATATAGGTTATTACATCGCAGCGAAAGCCGTCTACGCCTAAATCTAGCCAGAAGTTGGATATATTGATAACCTCCTCTCTAACTTTGGGATTATCCCAATTTAGGTCGGGCTGTTTTTCGCCAAACAAATGCAAATACCATTCATCAGTTTGCTCATCGTATTTCCAAGCAGAACCAGTAAATCTAGATGACCAATTATTGGGCGGCTTTTTGCCTTTGCCCTTTCGCCATATATAATAGTCACGGTATGGGTTGTCTTTAGACTTGCGGCTCTCTTGAAACCAAAAATGCTCGTCCGACGAATGGTTTACCACCAAATCCATAACCAAGCGTATGCCCCGCTTGTGCATACCGTCTATCATCTCCTTCCAATCATCCAAAGTCCCATACTCGGGGTTGATGCTTGTGTAGTCGGAAATATCGTATCCGTTATCATCATTAGGGGTGGCATATACGGGGGAGAGCCATACGGCGGTTATCCCAAGTTCTTGCAGATAGTCAAGTTTTTCTATAATTCCCCTAATGTCACCAATGCCGTCACCGTTAGAATCCTTAAAACTGCGGGGGTAAATTTGATAAAAAACCGCATCTTTGTACCATCTTGTTTTCATAAAACTCCTCCTTTTAACCGCCAAACAGCCTAATATCTTTACTAGAGTTATTTTATAGGCGGATAGTTTAGGTGATTAATTTATACTTTCTTTTTGTTGATTTCCTTTTCTTCCTCGATACGCTTTTTAAGCTCTTCTTCAAAAAGCGCCTCGTCTAGCGGCAACTCAACCGATTTCCCTAGCCAACCCGAAAGGTGTATAGCGTTTGATATTGTCAACCCGTTAATGCCCTCCTCGCCCGGTGCTATTAGCGGTTCTTTAAAAAGTATATTGTTGGTAAAGTTTTTAAGTATTTTTGCGTGTTGCCCTGTAACCATACTGAGCAGCCGTTCTGGAAGTGACATTCTCTTTACTATGCGGCGGGAAGGAATTTTGGGCATAAACTTCTCGTTGGTTGCGTTAAACTCGGTTTCGGACACCGCTAATTCATTAAATATTAGCTTGCCGTTCTCTATTACAAGCTTGCCTTTGTCGCCGTCAATTTCCAAACGGTTAGTGCCGGGGAAATCGTGCGTAGATGTGACAAACACACCGCTTGCGCCGTTTTTATACTCAAAGTAGGCGGTAACATCGTTTTCCACATTGATGTTTCGCTTTTGCCCAACTTTGGTAAAGCCCGTCACCTTGGACGGCATACCGCCTAGCCATTGGAATAAGTCAAGCTGATGCGGGCATTGATTGATTAGCACTCCGCCGCCTTCGCCCACCCAAGTTCCCCTCCAACCGCCTTGGTCGTAGTAGGCTTGAGGGCGATACCAATCGGTAATTATCCAATTTATACGCTTTAACTCCCCAATTCTGCCTGCCGTTACAAGCTCTTTTGCCTTAGCGTATAGCCTGTCGGTGCGTTGGTTGTACATTATTGCAAATGTCAAGTCCTTTTTTTCTGCCGCAAGAGCGTTAAGCTCCCTTATTGCCGAAGTATATACTCCAGCGGGTTTTTCAATTAGGGTGTGCAAGCCCTTTTCTAGCGCCTCTTTTGCAATAGAGGGGTGGTCATAGTGCGGGGTGGCAACAACTACTGCGTCAATCAAGCCGCTGTCCAGCATCTCTTTGTAGTCGGAAAAAACTTTTGCGGCGGGCAGATTTTTTGCCGCCCACTCCCGCCTTTCCTCCGCTGTGTCGCAAACGGCTGTCAAAACTGCATTTTTTATCGTCTTTAGCTTGAGCCGCATTGCGTGCAATGAGCCCATTTTGCCTATGCCAACGATACCAAATCTTACCTTATCCATTATTCACCTCGCCTATGAGTTTTTTAAGATTTTCGTACTGCAAAAGAAAAACATCTTGGCGGGAAACTTTATCAATCATCTTTTTTCCCAACAATCTATCTAGCTTGCGGAACGAATTGTAGTATTTTTTTAATATAAACGGAACAAAGGGTGTGAAGTACACAATTTTTCTAAGAAGGGCATACTTCATTGTATGCGGCTCCATTGTCATAAAACCTTGATAATTCCTTTGGGAAAGCTCCTCAAAAAGCTCCCTATACTTGCCGTCCCCCAGCCCCACAGGGTACTCAATTTTGCTATCCCTATCACAATCTTTAATGTGATAATACACCGTGTAATCCTTAACTTTATGGAAGGCGGCTACAGGGTCTACATCGCATTGGATATAGTTGCTTGCATCATAAATTAGCTTGAATTGCTCGTTATTAAATGTGTGGTACAAGTCCAAACATCTGTCGTCTGTGTCGCCATATATATGCTTTTCGTTTTCGTGCAGAAGGATAACTTTACTTCCCTCAACCGCATTTAAAAAGCCTTGCATCTTTTCAATTACCGCATCTCTGTAATCGGCGGGGTTTTCGCCTTTTTTAATAAAAAAGCTGAATATTCGTATATAATCACATTCCATAGCCTCGGCAATTTTTACAAGTTCTTTAAGTTGCCCAAGCTGTTTTTGATAGCCTTCGTCATCCTCAACATGAACCTTGCCTATGGGACTGCCGATAGAGCTAAATTTAACGCCCGCTGCATCTAGTCGGGGCTTGATATCCCTAATAAATTCTTCGGCGGTGAAGTCGGCTATATTTCTGCCGTCCAGATTGCGGGGGCATAGGTATTTTTCGCCCAACTTGTTTATTAGTTCTAGTTGTTTGTCTAGGCTGCCGTTATACTCATCGTAAAAGCCTGAAATATTAACTTTAAGCATATAAATCTCCTTGTATATCGTGGGTTTTTAACAGTTATACTCCTGAATAGGCGCTGAATCCGCCGTCTACAGGCACGATAATCCCCGTAACAAACCCAGAAAAATTATCGTCTGATAGCCAATACAGCGTGCCGATTAAGTCATCCACCTCGCCAAATCGTCCCATTGGTGTATGCGAGATAATTTTGTGTGAGCGAGCGGTGAGTTTCCCGTTCTCATCATACAAAAGGGCGGCATTTTGTGCCGTGGAGAAAAACCCCGGCGCAATTGCGTTTACCCGTATACCCGATGCGGCAAAATGTACTGCAAGCCATTCTGTAAAGTTGGATACTGCCGCTTTTGCGGCGCTGTAAGCGGGTATTTTGGTGAGCGGTCTAAACGCATTCATACTAGATACATTTATCACGCTCCCCCCTGTCTTTACCATACTGCGGGCAAAAACTTGGGTGGTTAGCAGTATGCCCGTGAAGTTTAAATCAAATACCTTTTTTATACTATCCGCTTCAAGTGAGAAAAAAGTTTTAAGGTCGGGGTTGTCTATATCGCCCTCGTCGTAGTACTCTTTATCTGTTGTGGCGGCGGGGTGGTTGCCGCCAGCGCCGTTGATTAATATATTTATTTCGCCCACTTCGGACAACACAGCCGCCAAACAATTTTCCAGACTAGCTTTATCAAGGACATTGGCATAAAAAGCTTTGGCAAAGCCGCCCTCCGCCCTAATTTCGGCGGCGGCTGCCTCCGCTTTGTCTAGGTTTATGTCTATTAGCGCAACCCGTGCGCCCACTTTGGCAACCGCTTTAGCAAAGCCCTTGCAAATCACGCCTGCAGCCCCTGTGATAGCAATATTTTTGTTGCTTAAATCTATTTTTGCCGTGTAACCCATTAGTTTAACTCCTTTTGTAACGCCTCAAAAAGCCCCGCTACATACATTGCGCCAAGCGCTCTATCGTAAAGTCCATAGCCGGGCTTGCCCTCTTCGCCCCAAATCATTCTGCCGTGGTCGGGGCGCACATAGCCGTTAAAGCCCGTTTGCACAAGAGCTTTTACTATCCCATAAATATCCAAACTGCCGCAATCGGTGGGGTGTGCGGTTTCCTCAAAAGCACGCTTCCCCGTATATTTTATATTGCGGATATGCACAAAATGCACTCTGCCTTTGGCAACTTTTATCATATTTGTCAAATTATTGCTTTCGGCTGCGCCCCAAGAGCCTGTGCAAAATGTAACACCGTTATATTCGGACGGATAGAGGTTTAGAAAACGCACAAGACTTTTCTCGTCTGTGATAATCCTAGGCAAACCAAATATGCCCCACGGCGGGTCGTCTGGGTGTATTGCCATTTTTACCCCATACTGCTCGGCTGCGGGGATAATTCTCCCCAAGAAATAGGTAAGGTTTTCCCAAAGTTTTTCTTCGTCGGTATGCTCATATTTTTTTAGTAGAGCAACAAGCTCCTCCCGTGTATAGCTCTCGTCCCAACCGGGCAAAGAGAGTGTGCTTGTTAGAGGGTTCATTTTTAGCACAGTTTTTTCGTCATAGGCAAGAGCGTTAGAGCCGTCAGGGTTTTCCTTGCGCATCTCGCTCCTTAGCCAATCAAACACCGGCATAAAGTTATAACAAATAACTTTTACCCCGTGCTTAGAAAGCCTTTTAATGTTCTCAATATAATTATCTATCAAAACATCATAATTATCTGTTTTAAGCTTGATATTTTCGTGAACAGGCACACTTTCTACAACTTCAAAGGTGAGGTTTTGCGCATGTGCGGCATTTTTCACTTTTAAGATGCTTTCCTCGCTCCAAACTTCGCCTGCCGGAACATCATATACCGCCGAAACTATACCCTTTACAACAGGGATTTGCCGTATTTGATTTAACTTGACATTGTCGTTGTCACCATACCATCTAAAAGTCATTTTCATAATAATATTATACAATAAGTTTATTATTATTTCAAGGCTTAAAGTATGCTATTGATATACTCTTAATATTATATAACATATGAACATAGTATTTAGTTTAATATTAGTGGCGGGGGTGGTGTCTATGATGATACTCCAGCCTGAAAAAATTATGCCCGTTATGCTTGGCGGGGCAGAAATGAGTCTCTTGTTTGCAACCAAACTCTATATGATTTATGCGGTTTGGATGTCTGTAATAAAAGTGCTTGAAAAAAGCGGCGCAGACAAGACAATAGCAAAAACGCTCATACCCGTGACAAAGCGTCTTTTCAAAGAGGAAAATCAAACCGCATACCGACACTTAACGCTAAATCTATCGGCAAACCTATTGGGAATGGGCGGAGCGGCAACGCCAATGGGAATAAAATCAATAGAAACAATGACAAAACAAAAAAACCGCATAATGTTAGTGGTGATAAACTCTACCTCTATCCAACTGATACCCACGACAATATTGGCAATGCGTGTTGGGGCTACAACAGATATATTGCTGCCCTCTTTTTTAGTCAATGTGGCCACAACGGCAATAGGGATAATTTTAGTAAAGGTGTTTGTAAAATGATTTACACCGTGCCAATACTGCTGCTTATAACATTTGTAATTGCGATAGTAAAAAAAGTATCGCTATTTGACAGCTTTACCGAAGGTTCAAAAGAGGCGATGACATTGATATTAAATTTGATACCCTACCTTACGGCAATTTTTATCGCTGTTGAACTGATGCGTGCAAGCGGCTTGTCTGTAATAATTGGCAAAAGCCTAGCGCCCGTGTTCACACTGCTTGGCGTACCTCACGAACTTGCGGAGTTAATCATACTCCGCCCCCTTTCGGGCAGCGGAAGTTTGGTATTGCTAGAAAGTATTTACCGAGACTACGGCTTGGATAGCTATCCCGCAAGAGTGGCAAGCGTGATAATGGGCAGTACGGATACGGTTTTTTATATCACCGCCGTATACTTTTCCACCGTAAAAGAAAAAAGAACGGGTCTAGCCGTTCCCATTGCGCTTGTGGCATCACTGTTTGGCACTGTGCTTGCCGCTTTTTTGTGTCGTTTATTCTAGCTCAAGACTGCAAGAATATACTTCGTTTTTGGGCAATTTGGTAGCTTGGGCTACGCTTTTTACCGCTTGAGAGCGACTCATACCCTGCTCTAAACACTCCCTTAGCAGAGCTTTTATATCTACTTGCTCCCCCTCTTTTGCCCCGCCCACAACAAGCACAAATTCGCCCTTTTTGTTTGCTATATCTATACCAGACAGTTTGCCCGTATACACAGTTTCGTATATCTTGGTTATTTCCTTTACCGCATACAGCTCTCTTTCTCCCAACTGCTCATATAAAAAGGCAATATTCTTTTCCAAATCGTGAGGAGCGCAATAAAATACAAGGGGGATTGTAAGTAGCTTTAGCGTTTCTAAAAGGGAAACTCTGTCCTTATTTTTTTCGGGCAGAAAGCCAACAAATGCAAACCCGTTTTCCTCAAGCCCCGCCAAACTTACCGCCGAGGTAACAGCGCTCGCCCCCGGCACTACGGTAACGGCAAGCCCTCTCTTTCTTAACTCCCTAACTAGAACTGCGCCGGGGTCGCTTATCCCCGGCATACCCGCATCACTAACCAAAGCTACGGATTTACCGCTTTCTAGCAGCATTGCTATTTCCTCGCTGCCCTCCCGCTCCTTGTGTTGATGATAGGAAATAAGCGGTTTTTTTATACCGTATCTATCTAGTAAAATGCGTGTTTTTCGGGTGTCCTCGGAGGCTATTATGTCCACCAACTGCAAAGTTTCTACCGCACGGTATGTGATGTCACCAAGATTGCCTATTGGTGTGCCTACCAAATAACATATGCCGCTCATTTGTTATAAAACCTCCTAGCCTCCTCTTTATAGTTGCCGTCCTCATCCAATATGGTTAGCTGCTTATTAAATATCATACCGCTCTTGCCGTCTTTTTTGCCTTCTACAATAATGGTATCTATGTTTTTGTGCGGAGCAGGTTGAATGGGGGTGATTTTTTTAGGCTCTATTCCGCTGCTGCGCATAGCGCATATGAGGTCTGCAAGCCTTTCGCCTTTTAAGATAATATATAGTATTCCGCCAAACTTTAACAGGCGGGCGGCGCTCTCTAATGATTCTTTTAAGGTAATGCTCACTTCACGGCGGCATATATCTATCTCTTTGGCGTCCTCTACATTGCCTTCGTAAGGCATATAGGGCGGGTTCATTACTGCAACATCAAAAACCCCCGTGCCTGTTTCAAGGTGGGCGATGCGCATATCACAGTTTATTAGCTTTACCCTGTTGCCTATATTATTTAGCAAGACAGAGCGAGATGCCATATTGTATAACCTTTCTTGCAATTCTATCCCAACGATTTCTTTTGCTTGGGTTTTGCCAGACAAGAGTATTGCAATCACGCCCGAACCTGTGCCGATATCTACTATCCTGTCTGATGGCTTTGCTTTTACAAAGTTTGCAAGCAGCACGGCATCCATAGTAAAGGTGTAGCCTCTTTTGTCTTGTATAATTTTAAGCCCCGAGCATTCTAGGTCGTCCAACCTCTCGCCCTGCTTTAATATTGTGTTTGACATAGTTTAATTATATCACACCTCTATACCTTTAAAAAAACATATTTGTACTTTATGCTAGATTTTAGCTGTGTTAAGTGTTATAATTATAATGAAATTTTTTGGGAGGTATTATATTATGCCGCTAGTAACAAGCAAAGAAATGTTTGAAAAAGCTTATGCGGGCGGGTACGCCATAGGGGCTTTTAATGTCAACAATATGGAAACCATTCAAGGTATCGTTGCCGCCGCACAAGAGGAGAGAGCGCCGCTTATTCTTCAAGTTTCTTCGGGAGCAAGAAAATATGCCAACCCCATCTACCTTAAAAAGCTAGTAGAGGCAGCAGTAGAGGATACAGGCTTGCCAATTTGTCTGCACCTAGACCACGGCGACACCTTTGAGCTTTGCAAGGATTGTATCGAAATGGGTTTCACTTCTGTAATGATAGACGCATCTCACCATAGCTTTACCGAGAATATCAAAATCACCAAGAATGTAGTAGATTATGCCCATGACCACGGTGTGGTTGTAGAGGCAGAACTTGGGCGTCTTGCAGGTGTGGAGGATGATATCAATGTGTCGGATTCCGATGCGGCGTTCACCGACCCCGACCAAGTTGAGGAGTTTGTTGCAAAAACCAATGTGGATAGCTTGGCTATCGCTATTGGCACAAGCCACGGAGCATTCAAATTTAAGGGTGAGCCTAGACTGCGCTTTGATATCCTAGAGGAAATAGGCAAGCGTTTGCCCAACTTCCCCATAGTTTTACACGGGGCATCTAGCGTTCCCCAATATCTTGTAGAAATAATCAACCAAAACGGCGGCAATATGCCGGGCGCAAAGGGCGTGCCAGAAGATATGTTGCGCAAGGCAGCATCTATGGCGGTGTGCAAGATTAATATCGATAGCGACCTCCGTATGGCAGTCACAGGTACTGTGCGCAAGTACTTTAACGACAACCCTTCCCACTTTGACCCAAGGCAGTATTTAGGACCTGCAAGACTTGCGGTAAAAGAAATTGTAAAGCACAAGATAGTAAATGTGCTAGGTTGCAACGGCAAAGCATAAATTTAAAAAGATAAGACAACTACAAACTTGCTTAAAGCTTTTGCATTTAATTAGTGATAACAAAATAAAAGCCGCTCTAAAAAATTAGGGCGGTTTTTATTACTCTTAAATTATGGTTTTTTGCTATTTTAGCAGCGATTGCCTATAAAAAGATTAGGCAAAGTATGGCAAGTATGCCCGTATAGATGCCAAAGGGGATAAAGGAATATTTTTTTACAAATTTAAGCAACAGCTTAATAGCGATAAGTCCCGACACAAAGGATACAGCAACACCTACCGCAACAGGTCCCCAGCTTATTACAACATCGGTGCGGATAACATCGACAGTTTCCACCAAAGCGCTGCCTATGATTATTGGGATTGACAGCAAAAAGGAAAAATCCGCCGCCGCCTCACGACTTACATTAAAAAACCTTAATGTAGAAATTGTACTGCCGCTCCTAGATATACCGGGCAGTACGGCTATCCCTTGCACAATGCCTGTTATTAGCGAATTTTTATAGGTTAATAGTCCGTTTAGCTCTTTTTTTCTTAGTAGTTCGGAGGAGATGAGCAGCACTGTTGTAATCATAAACCCTACGGCAACAAACTTGCCTTCCAAAAGGCTATCGGGCAAAACAAACTTAAACAGAGCGGCTAAAATCACCGTGGGTATGGTTGCGATAACAAGCTTTAACAGGTAATCGGACTTGGGGTTGCGAATTAATTGATAGAGCCGCTTTCTATATACCGTGATTACCGCAAGCAGCGTTCCCATATGCAGCATCAAGTTAAGAAAGAGAGCGGTAGAGCTTTCCATAAGCCCCAACCGCCCAAGCAGTAACAAGTGTCCGCTAGAGGACACGGGCAGAAACTCGGTTAGCCCCTGCACTAATGCTAAAATTATTGACTTTACATACTCATTCATAAATTCCCTATCTTAAAACCTAACGCATCACATACCCTTCTTTTTGGAGTTTTAGTATTTGCAAGCTTAGCTGTTCGATAAACTCCCTGTTATTGGCGGTCTTTACCATCATTGCGATAAGATTTTCGGTTGCCTCTTGCACATCGCCGGAGGACAGCATCTTTCTCACCGCCCAAATACCTTCAAGCTCCTTTTGGTCTAGGAGCAGTTCCTCACGCCGTGTGCCGCTCCTGTTGAGGTCGATTGCGGGGAAAATACGCTTTTCGGAAAGCTTGCGGTCAAGATGAATTTCCATATTGCCCGTGCCTTTAAATTCCTCATAAATCACATCATCCATACGGCTGCCTGTGTCAACAAGCGCTGTTGCGATTATGGTAAGGCTGCCGCCAAACTCGATATTCCTTGCAGCTCCAAAAAACCGCTTGGGATTGTGCAATGCGCCGGGGTCTATACCGCCGCTCAAGGTCTTGCCTGTTGGGGTGATAACAAGGTTGTATGCCCGTGCAAGTCGGGTTAGGCTGTCCATAAGAATTACCACATCCTTGCCCATCTCGGTAAGGCGCTTAGCTCTTTCAAGAACCATTTCCGCCGCCTTTGTGTGATGCTCGGGCATCTCGTCAAAGGTGCTATATACAACCTCTCCTTTTATGCTGCGTTGCATATCGGTAACTTCCTCGGGACGCTCATCTATTAGTAGCACTATTAGGTGCGCCTCGGGATAGTTGGTAGATATGCTGTGCGCTATCTTTTTGAGTAGTGTTGTCTTGCCCGCCTTGGGAGGGCTGACTATCATAGCACGCTGTCCTTTGCCTATGGGGGCTACCAAATCGATAGCTCTTATGGCAAAATCATTTTTTGCAATGCCAATCTCTAGCTTTAGGCGCTCATCGGGATAAATAGGTGTCAAGGTATCAAACTGCGGGCGGTTGAACGCTTTTTGGGGCGGCAAACCGTTTACTGACTTGATGTCAAGCACATTCCAAGGGCGGTTTTCGGCAAGTTTTTTCACATATGCAACCACATAGTCGCCCTTTCTTAGTCCGGATTTTCTTATCTTGGGGGCGGCAATGTAAGCGTCACCCTCGCCTTGCTCATAGTTTTTGGCACGCAAAAAGCCGTACCCGTCGGGGCAGATTTCCAATACGCCTTCTCTAATTTCAACATCGGCTGAATCGGGATTTATATTCTCTCTTTGCCCGTTTGTTCCGTTTTCTCGCCCATCACCTCTTGGTATGGTGCGCTCCCTTTGTATCTTTCCAAAATCTCTTACCGCTCCATTTTCCTGAGGTTTAACTCTGGCACTCTCCCCATATTCTTCCATAAGCGGCTTGTCGGCAACTTTCTGTTTGGGGATTGGGACGGGAACAGTATAGTCGGAAATTACCGCCTTGGGTGGACGCCCTCGTGGTCTTCTTGCTGGTTCTTGGTGTGGTAAAACGCCGCCCTTGTCAATTTCGTCATAGCGATTTAGAATATAATCTACCAACTCCCCTTTCTTGCGGGAGGCGGGAGATGTGTGTCCCAATTTTCTGGCATAATCACGAAGCTGCCATACTGACATATCTTCGAGTTGCTCTCTGTTAAAACGCATAAGCTTAACTCCTGTATGTTAAATTTTAAGTATATCTAATTAAAAGTATATGTATAAATGCTGAAAGAATTGTACAAAAAAGGTTAATCTCTTTTACAAATTATCACTTTGGTGCGTTCGCCGTCAAAATCTGTCCTGTCGAAGTCTAGGGCGGTTTCCGCCGCAAATTCGATTTCCGATTTGTCAAACAGCTCCAAAAATTCGTCCAGCTCGGCAAGGTCCGGCTTGTACCCTTCCTGCATATAATGCATAGGTATCACCACATCGGGCATAAGACGGTCAACATATTCCTTAGCTTCCCGTGCATTTATTGTATACTTGCCGCCCACGGGTATCAGCAAGATATTTACCACGCCAATTAGCTCTGCAAGCATTGGCGTAAGTTCTTCCCCAATATCCCCCAAATGGCATATTTCTACGCCGTCCATACGGATTTTATATATGATATTCTTGCCACGAAGAGCGCCTTTTTGTTTGTCGTGATAGCTCATAAAACCGTGAACCTGCACACCGCCAATTTCGAAAGCGCCGGTGGCATCAATTACGGTTTTTTCTCCGCTGATTTTATCTGCCGCATCGTGGTCGTAGTGATTGTGGCTAATAGTGACAATGTCCGCCGAAATATTGTTAGGGAAGGGTATCCCAATTTTTTCGTTGAAGGGGTCGGTTATGATACTTGTTCCCGTGCTTTCGGTAAGCTTGAAAGAACTGTGTCCCAACCATTCAATTTTCATTATAGGCTCCTTTACTCATATATATACTATTATAGTCGATTTATTAATACTAATCAATAGTAAAACACTCCAATTTTAAAAGATATTCTTCGGGTTTTTTGTCATCTACGCTCATATAGCATCTAATTTGAGCAAAAACCCTATCTTGGGAGATATCAATTTTCATATTTCCGGCAAATAATAATGCTCTGTACCCATTGATGTCCACCGTCACACGGCGAGTTCTGTTTGAGTCGTCGGATATGATATAAACATTTTCCTCCTCGGAAACATCGCCAAAAAGATTTTTTCTTATCACAAATATTTTTGACTTGCTAATGCCTATGGTAGTTCTATCACTTCCGTTATTGTGACGCTCCTCAAAGTTTATACTTGCCCTGCCCTCGCTTATTTGCACATCGCATATTGTGTTAAAAAAGAGCGATATCTCGTCTATACGAATGGTAAGGCGTCCTAGCATATTAACGGGCAAGAAGTTCGTGAATTCTGTCGGCGGAGTTAAGGAGCGGAGAGAGCGATTTGTTTTGGTTGCAGGAGGATATAATATAGGATATATATTTAGATAAGTCAGCCTCTACAAACCAATCCCTTTCCCTAAGTTCCTCTCTAACATAGGTGAGATTGGTGCTAAATACTGCATCAAACATACCTTCGGCATATGCCTCGTCAAACTTAGATGTACCCTCGGTAAAGAGCGCATAGGTTGCCATTAGGAAAATCCTGTTTGCACCCTTTTCTTTAAGTTCACGGCACAGCCTTAGCACAGAGTCACCGGTTGCAATAATGTCATCGGCTACAAATATATCCTTGCCTTTTACATCAATGCCTATATATTCGTGGGCAACAATGGGGTTGCGCCCGTTTACCACATTTGCGTAGTCACGCCGTTTGTAAAACATACCCAAGTCTACGCCTAGCACCGATGCATAGAATATGTTGCGGTTCATAGCGCCCTCGTCGGGGCTGACAATCATAAAATGCTCCCTGTCAAGCTTAATTGCAGGATATCTGTTTAGGAGCGCCTTCATAACTTGATATGTGCCAAAAAAGTTATCAAAGCCCATTAGCGGCACGGCATTTTGCACACGGGGGTCGTGAGCGTCAAAGGTGATTATGCTCTTAACTCCCATATGGAATAACTCTTGTAACATTTGGGCGCAGTCTAGAGATTCACGACTGTTGCGGCGGTGCTGTCTGCCGCCATAAAGTATGGGCATAATTACTGTGATACGCTCCGCCTTGCCGCCCGCCGCACTTATTATCCTCTTTAGGTCGGCATAGTGGTCGTCCGGCGACATAGAGTTCTCACGCTCAAAAAGATTGTATTTAACATTATAGTTGCCCACATCCACCAAAATATACAAGTCATAGCCACGCACGCTGTCGGCAATAAACCCTTTGCTGTCACCCGTGGTAAAGCGGGGGCAGGAGGCGTCTATTATAAAAGTATTTTTTCTAAACCTATAATTTTTTTTCCCTATGTCGCTATTGTACCAATCAACAAGATAATTATCTACTAGTTTGCCAAGTTCCTCTGCGCCTTTTAATACTATAAGACCGAGGGGAGCGACGGGTGATACATCGTCGAAAATTGTTGAAAAAAAGGTGGACATAATTCCTCCGAAGAATTAAATAGAAAAATGCTTTAAATACAATATGATTATATCATAGCTTTAAATATTTTTCAAATGAAAAGCAATGTTAGTATAAATTAAATTGACAATTTTACAACATAATCAATGTTTTTTATTTTGCTTTTATTTTTTTGTATTTTACATCCCCACAAACAGGCATCTCAAATTATAACTGTACTCAAAAAAGCCGCACTTTTTAAGAACGGCTTTTGGTTGGATTAATTAAAGTATCCATATAATTTTTTTAAGTATTTGTAAACCCTAACGATGTTTCTAACTCGTCCCTATTGTCGTCGGTAACGCCTGCAAATTGGCTTTGGTACAATTCAAAGTAGAAACCTTGTTTCTCCATTAACTCCTCGTGACTGCCTTGTTCTACAACATCGCCGTGGTTCATAACCAGAATGACAGCGGCGCTCTTGATTGTAGAAAGTCTGTGTGCGATAACAAAGCTTGTCTTATCTTGCATCATCGCAAGCATTGCCGACTGAATATATTTTTCTGTCCTCGTGTCAACAGAGCTGGTTGCCTCATCCAAAATAATAATCTTGGGATTTTTTAATATCGCTCTTGCTATGGTTAACAGTTGCTTTTGCCCTTGGCTTATGTTGCTTGCGTCCTCATTTAGCATGGTGTCGTAGCCGTGTTCCATAGTTTCAATAAAGTTGTGAGCGTATGCCTCTTTTGCGGCGGCAATTATCTCCTCACGGCTTGCCCCCGCATTGCCATAGGCAATATTGTCGGCAACCGTGCCGTTAAACAGCCAAGTATCTTGTAGCACCATACCATATAAACTGCGCAAGGCATCCCGTGTGTAGTCTTTCATATCCACACCGTCAATATAAATTGTACCTGCATCCAACTCATAAAAACGCATAAGGAGATTGACAAGCGTGGTCTTTCCTGCACCCGTAGGTCCTACTATTGCTATTGACTCTCCTGCATTTACATGCAAACTTAAATCTTTAATAAGCGGTTTATCCTTGCTATATGAGAATGCAAGATTTTGCATATGCACTTCGCCCATTATCTGGGATACTTCGGTAATCATTTTTTTGTCGTCCGACATTTCCTCAAGGTCGAATATCTGGAACACACGCTCTGCCGCCGCCATTGCCGTCTGAATCGTGTTGGCGATATTACTAATCTGCTCAATGGGTTGAGCAAATTGGCGGGTGTATTGCAATAGCGCTTGTATATCACCTATGGTGATTGTACCAGACCCCGCACGGAAACCGCCGCCCACGCATATGCCCACATAACAAAGATTATTGATAAACTTTATAGAAGGGAGTATTATACCCGCTAAAAATTGTGACTTGCGTGTCGCTTTTTTAAGCTCTAAGTTAATTTCCTCATAGGTGTATATACTCTTTTCCTCATAACTATATAGTTTGATAATGCGGTGACCGTTATACATCTCCTCTATGTGTCCGTTAAGTTCGCCAATCCTAGCTTGCTGTCTTGCAAACTCCACTTGCGATTTTTTAATGATAATCTTGCTTATAATAAACAGAAAAGGCAAGCTAACCAATGCCACTATGGACAACAGCCAGTCTATTCTCACCATCATCACAAAGACACCTATTACCGTCATTACTCCGGTAATTATTTGGTTTATGCTCTCTTGCAAGGTGATAGAAACCATTTCGATATCGTTGGTCACACGGGATAACACATCGCCTGTCGGGGTTTGGTCAAAATAGGATAGCGGCACTTTGTCAAGCTTGTCCTTGACATCCTTTCTCATACGGCGCACTACCTTTTGACTTGTAGTAGCGGCTATCAGCCCGCTAGTGAATTGGAACAGGGCATTTAGCACATACAGCGCCGCACTCGTCCATAATATCGGCGCTATATAAGTATATAATCTGCCGTTGCCGCCGTCTGCGACGGGTCTTATATTGACAAAGAATTGCAAGCTTTCAACTAGGGCATTGGTAACCTTTTTCATTATATCGGGTACCCAAATGGCAAACCACGCACCAATTGCCGCAATAAGCATCATCAATATTAAGGGGAAAAGTTGCGGGCGCAAGTACTTTAATAATCTCTTGAGCGTTGCGGCAAAGTTTTCCGCTTTGTCCACATTTTCATTTATTTCCGGACCGCCTACACCAAGCGCACTGCCCAGGTTAAAACCACCTTTATCCTGTGAGGGGGTCTTTACGGCTTTATCATCATATTCGTTCATATGCCAAGCTCCTCCTCACTCATTTGGGATAAAGCGATATCCCTATATAGGTCGCAGTTTCTCACAAGATACTCGTGTGTTCCCTGTACAACAATCTTGCCTTCGTTTAAGACTATGATGTTGTCTGCATCCATAATTGTACCTATTCTCTGTGCAACAATAATTGTTGCGCTCTCGCTGGTAATACTCTTTAGGGCGGCTCTAAGTCGCTTATCCGTTCTAAAGTCAAGGGCGGAAAAACTGTCATCAAAAATAAGCACTTCGGGGCGGCGAATAATTGCCCGTGCAATAGATAATCTTTGCTTTTGTCCACCGCTAAAGTTGCCGCCGCCTTGCTCCACTCTGCTGTCTAAGCCGCCTTCTTTTTCTCTAACAAAGTTGGCGCTTTGCGCAATTTCTAAAGCTGCCCAAAGTTCCTCATCTGTCGCATCCTCTTTGCCATAGCAGAGGTTTGACCTGATTGTACCCGAAAATAGCATGGAGCGTTGCGGCACAAAGCCAATTTTTGCCCTAAGTTCTTCTTGCGGAATATCTTTAATTGGCACACCGTTTAGGTAAATATTGCCGCTATTTATATCATAAAAACGAGGAATCAAGTTGATAACCGTACTCTTGCCGCTACCTGTTCCGCCAACAATAGCGGTTACCTTGCCCTTTTCTGCATAGAAATTTATATCAGATAAAATATTATGATGTGCGTCCTCAGAATACTTAAAGTTAACATTTTCAAACCTCACAGTGCCGTTCTCTTTAAATGGGGGGGGCGGGTCGGGGGGGTCTAAAATAGTAAGGGGCGTATCCAGCACTTCGTTTATTCGGTTTGCCGATGCGGATGCTCTTGGGAACATAACAAATACAGTCGCAAGCATAACCAGCGCAATCATAATTTGTGTGATATATTGTATTACCGCCATCATATCGCCCACATTGATATCCTCATCATAGGCGATTTGTTTACTTGCAGTCCAAACGATGCCCACCATAACGCAGTTCATAACCACAGCAATCAGCGGTGCAAGAATGGCTACATATTTTCCAACTTGAATGGATATTTTGGTAACAGAGTCGTTTACCTCTTGGAATCTTTTGCGCTCCCTTGCTTGTTGGTTAAATGCACGCACAACTCTTATGCCGGTAAGCCCTTCACGCATTATAAGGGTCAGTCTGTCCACTTTTGTTTGAATCAAGGTAAACAGCGGGAACACAACACGGGCGGCTACAACAGAGGCTACTATTAGTATGGGGAAAGCATATAGTATGACAATGGTCATTGCCACACTTTTTTCCGCCGATAAAATAAAGCCGCCTATAACCGTTATTGGCGCAATTAGCGCAGTACGCAATAAAAGTAAAAACACCGATTGAATTTGGTTGATATCATTTGTAGAGCGTGTTATAAGGCTTGCGGTCGAAAACTTATCAAACTCATTCAAAGAGAATGTGGATACCTTATTAAATACTTGACTTCTTATGATTGCCGAAAACTCTGCGGCAACTTTTGCGCTCAATAGCGCCGCCGCTATCGCCGCAGTACAGGCGACAATGGTTAGGAGGAGCATATAGCCGCCCCGCTCCAATATGTATCGCAAGTCTTTGGTCTGTATGGTTTCGCCGTCGGGGAGCATCATTTTTTTGTCGGTCTTTAGTTCCGATACTTTTTCGTTAGCCCGTGCCGTTCCCGTTGGAGAAAGCTTGAGATAGTTGCCAAGTTTGATAAAAAACTTATCAAGCCCGGTCACCCTATCCTCATAGAACTTATTTATCACCCTTTCTGTCTTATTGGAATTTGCGCTAGATAGGTTTAGTATGCGCTCCAACATAATAAGGTCGTCCTCATACTTTTCTACAATCGCCCTTATTTTTGTTTCCATTTCGTAGCGCAAATCTGTGCCTTCGGCAAAGGCGCTTTTCCCGTTTAATACTTCCCGTATTATGGTTTTGGAGTTATAGTCGTTTGCGTTATCCTTGCCCTTTTGGTCGGTGATTCCCATCTTGTGGTTCACCCATTTTTCTCCCTTATACTT
>JBAZCO010000024.1:0-17933 GCA_041654915.1 Clostridia bacterium
CCATTACCTCCTGCGGCATTATCGCTATCGCCGCCGGACGCTCCCCATAACTCCACTTGATAGTACCCCGCATTAACGGGAGTAAAAGATTGCACCCCCCCTGTGTAGGAATATGTAATAGAACCTCCCTCATTTACTATTGAGGCAGATGCCAAGAAATTGGTGTTTAGATAAGCAATTGCAGAAAAAGAAAGCGTAGCCACTATAATAATAGCTGCGGCAAATATGCACAATCTCAAAAACTTCTTTATTTTAATCAATTTCATATATAATCGCTCCAATACAATGTATAAATAGAGTTATCTTATTATATTATATAAAATTTATTTAGATAATTCAATACTACTTTTAAAATAAAATTTTAAAATATAAAATAATGTCATAAAAGAGGGGTTTTGGGTGTGTTTTAAGTTAAAAACAGCTCAAAAAAACTTGTGCGGAGTTTTTCAAATAGTAAAATTTAAGCTAATATAATATTGTTTTTATTATTTTAACTTTTTATAAACTAATAATTATGTAGTTTTATGGAAAATGCGTTGGGGAATCCAAATCATTTTTATTGCCTTTAGCTACTCTATTATAATAAAATCCTCATCTTGCAAGAAGTCAGGCAAAGTTTCTTCGTCATCTAAGGCATCGTCGGGCAAGTCTGCTGCGGCAACTTCAGCCTCAGGGGTAACCTTCTCGATTTCCCCAAAAAGGGCGGAGCTTTTTGCATAGTATTTTTCGTAATTTGTGCGAATTTTGTGCATAAGTTCTTCATAATCAGGAAGTTCTGTTATGGTTTCTAGACCAAACTTTTTCAAAAACTCGTCCGTTGTGCCGTATAATATGGGGTATCCAACCGTTTCTTTTCTGCCTTTTGGCTCAATTAAGTTAAGTTTAAGGAGCATTGCTATTACATAGTCCGAGTTCACCCCACGCAAATCCTCTATCTCTTGGCGGGTGATTGGCTGCTTGTAGGCAATAATTGCCACAACTTGCAGCAGCGTTTTGGATAGCTCCCTCTCCCGAGTTTCTACAAGCACATCTGCAAGCGTGTCACCGTATATTGGATTAGATTGGAATTGATAGGTAGAATTAAACTCTATTAAATGTATTCCTCGCCCTCCGCTGTGACGCTTTTTTAGCTCTGCCAAAGCTTGGTCTATTTCTTGTTTGGTATGAGCGGTAAGCCCATCATACAAAGCATCTGCTTTTAGCCCTGTACCCGATGCAAAAATTAAAGCCTCAATTATATCCGTCAACATCTTGCAGTAACTCCTCTTGATTTTCGTTTGTTAATACATCATTTCCCGCTTGGTATGTAAGAATAATATCACCGTTAAACTCTGCTTGTTCGGCAATGGCTATTTGACGCTTTAATATCTCTAGCATTGCAAGAAAAGTATTAATAACCATTAATTTAGAGCGTCCCCTACTAAATAATCCAAAAAAACTAATGGACCTATATGCTCTTAGCTCCTCAATAATCTGCGTAAAACGCTCGGCAACAGTGATGGGCTCTTTGTCTACGGTCTTGGGGATTTCTACCACCTCGGGAAACTCTATGCGTTCTAGTAATAGCGCAAAGGCGGTTATCATCTTTTCCAAACTAAAGTTTTTTATCACCAACTTATATTCATCCTCGCCAAATACAGGGTCACGGTAAAAACGATTGAGTATCTCGCTCTCCCCAAGCTTTTCACCCGCCTCTTTTAGCATTCGATACTCCTCTAATTTTAATAAAAACATAGCCTCTGAGGGAGCTTCAATTTGGTCTTGCTCATCTATAATTTTTGGCAATAACGCAAGGGACTTATATTCAAGAAGTGTGGATGCAAGCAGTATAAAGTCGGAAATATCATCGTAATCTTTAGTTTCAAGCGATGCAATATAGTCAAGATACTGTTCGGTGATATCCGATAAAAATATATCTTTAATATCTACCTTACCTTTTTTGCATAAATCTAGCAGAACATCAAGCGGAACGGTTTCCTCGGATATCTGATAGGAAAAAATATTGTTTTCGCTTGAAAAGTCGCTCATAAGCTAAACTTTAGCCTCCCAGCCTTGCTAACATAATTTTTTGTATAATATTATATATTAAATCGCTAAACATACCAAAAATATTTAGGTAGGGAAAGCCCAGCCATTCCGCTACTCTGCCAATGAGTATCAGCCCAATAAGCACAAAAATACCGTAGCGCACCATGAACATTTGATACTTTGTGTTGTTTGGCAGCAATGTGTTCAAAAGATTGTAGCCGTCTAAAGGATAAATGGGCAAAAGGTTGAAAAAGGCAAGCATAAAGTTAATTGCTATCATATAAATCAACAAATACAGTCCCAAATATTGCAGTACTACAATAACAGCGTTAGTAGATAAAGTGTAAAGGAAAGGAATAAATATATATAGCAATAGCATGCTAATTCCCGCCATAATCAGGTTGGCGCTCACCCCTGCTATTGAAACAAGAATCATTCCCTTTTTATAATTGGTAAAGTTGCGTGAGTCTATGGGAACAGGCTTTGCCCAACCAAAACCCACCAAAAGAAACATAAGCACGCCAAACAAATCAAAGTGAGAAACAGGGTTAAGGCTTAGCCTTCCCCGTGCTTTTGCGGTGGGGTCGCCCGATTTAAGAGCGGCATACCCGTGACTTATCTCGTGTACCATTATTGAAAAAACAACAGCTATAAGAAACGCTAAGGCGACTATTATACTAATACCTATATTATCGGCATCCGTGCTAAAAAATCTGGTAAAAAACATTACTACCTCTATGTAACTAACTCTTTAAATAATAACAAATAAAAGGTGGATAGTCAATAAAAGAGTGCTAATTATAATTTATTAACAATTTGAATATCTTTAGGCGTAATCAAAAGTATTTTCTTATCAATGCATTCAATTTTCCCGTCCAAGCCGTATGCCGCTCCGGACAGAAAATCGAGTATCCTTTGTGATATCTCGGGCGGGCTAATAGAAAAGTCAGCTATCGCCCCGTGTCCGTCTTTTAGCCCGTCTATTATTTTTTGCACATCGTCAAAGCTTTTGGGTTGTATAATTGCAACATCCTTTCCCCCGTCTTTTACCTTGAGTACCTTTTTTGCCATATATTCGTCATACGGTGTTTGCTTACGCTTTTTGGCAGTTTTTGCGGGGATTTCTCCGCTTTTTAATGTGTTGATGTACGACATTATTATAAATTAGTCCTTATCTTATAATACTATGTGAGTAACTGCATATGCTTTTTAGCTCCTGTGTCTAGGCTTTTACTCCAACAAGCAAGCAATTACAACACCCTATTAATCAAACAAAACTCTCCCAAGCCGCACGAGGTTTGACCCGCACCGAACAGCAAGCGGATAATCATCTGTCATACCCATAGATAGATATTTAATTGTGGGATATTTTTCTTTTAGGGTGTCATACAGTTTTTTAACACTCAAGAATAATTCCCTCCGTTCTTTATCTCCTACTTCTATTGGCGTCACAGCCATTACACCAACAAGGCGGATATTATTATAAACTTCAAGCGACTCTGCAAAGGCAACACCCTCGCAAACAACAATGCCACCCTTGCTTTCTTCCGCTCCTGTGTTTATTTGCATCAAGATATCCTGCACCTTGCTATTCTTTTTTGCTTGCCTATCTATTTCGGCTGCAAGGCTCAAGCGGTCTACGCTATGTATGAGGCGCACTTTATCTATAATATACTTTACCTTATTTCTTTGCAGTTGCCCTATTATATCCCATTGCAATACGGGGTCGTATTTGGATACAAATTCTTGCACCCTGTTTTCCCCAAAAACTTTTATGCCTAGCGCATCAAGCGCTTTTATTGTTGCTATATCACGAGATTTGGATGCGGCAACTATCTCCACTTCTTGGGGGTCTCTCTTTGCCTTTATACAACTCTCTTTGATTTTTGCCTTAACTGCTGTAAGATTTTCTATTAATTTTATGTTATCCATAACCGTATTATATCATACAGATTAAGTTGGCATCAAGTTTTTAGCCCTCAATATTCTTCATCCTCGCACAGCTCATCCGTGTCACCAAGACTTAATCTGCTAATACTTATCTCATAGGCAACACGAGTGGTAATAGTGCCATCCTCCCCTTGTTTTTGATATTCTCGGCTCTGTATACGCCCGCTAACCGCTATCTTTGTACCAACATCCAAGGTAGAGGCAAAGCGTGCATTGCGCCCCCAAGCAATACAAGGTATGTAGTCGGACTTATTATATGCCCTATTTACAGCAATTAATATATCGCATATTTCTCTCTTAAAAGGGGTGGTTCTAAATATAGGCTCTTTGCAGATATAACCAATTAAATCTATTTGGTTGGGATTGATATCCGCATCCTCCTCTATGACTTCTCGCACAAAGACTGTTAACATAAGTTTGGAGCGTCCGTCTAATAGCTTGTTATAACTTCTAAATTGCCCCGTCACACTCACAGCACTCCCCGGAGAAAAGGATGCCGATTGCAGCAACCTGTCCGATACGGTAATGGGAATATAGTCGCTTTGTTCGCTTAGGCGGCTCACTTTTAATTCGGATTCATAAAAGCCCTCTCCAAACACTTGATGTGAGTACCTCGGCTCTTCTGTAATTGTTCCTGATAATGTTACCAAATTGTTGTTCATTAGCATCATAATTCACTTAAGTTCCTTTTATTTTTTTATCTGTTTTCCATTTGAGTCTATATAATAGTCACTCTCTAACACCAATTCATCCAATCTAACCGGAGTGATTCCCTTATTTTTAAGAGCGGCAATCATAAGCGGGAGCGCTTCCAAGATGTGGTCGGAATTATTGTGACATAAAATTATTGAACCGTCCTTGGCTTTTGCAATCACTCTAGATGCGATTTCCCCGCCGGACAACCCTTTCCAATCCAAGGTATCCACATCCCATTGTATGACTTGCACACCGCTTTCATCGGCATATTCTAGCATCCGATTACTGTACTCCCCAAAAGGCGCACGGAAAAATCGTGGCGAATAGCCGATTGCATTTTTTATTTTTTGGCTGGTTAAATTTATTTCTTTTGCTATATCGTCTTTAGATAGCTTATTCATATGCAAATGATTTGTACTGTGATTTCCCACTAAATGCCCTCTATCGTGTATTTCTTGTACTTTTTCGGGGTACTTGTCAATCCAAAACCCAACAAGGAAGAATGTGCCTCTATATCCTTCTTTTTCCAAAATATCCATTATTTGCGATGTTTTATCCGCTCCCCAAGCGGCATCAAATGTGAGCGCCGCCTTTTGCGTTCCGCTTTCCACATAGTAGATTGGCAGCTTTTTTGTTGCCGCCGCTGTGGGCACTACTCCGTCATCATAAACCAGAATGCTAAGCGTCACTATCAATATGGAAATAAGAACGACTTTAATGAGCGTCTTTTTTTTCAAAACGAATATCATATTCCTCCTCCTAAATACTAACTGCTATTTGATGTCGAAAATGCGGTAATTTTGTAAATAAAATAAAAATATGCGCACATTCCTAATAAAAGAATATGCGCACTTTGACCGCAATATGTTAGCTTGCAAAAAAAGCTTACAAACTCTTACTTATCGTTCAAAGACAAGTCTTATAAACCTTAGAACAAAGGAGATTATCGCTTAGCCTTGTAATATTATTCCCACTTGGCAAAGATAGGGATTACTTCCTTGTCGTATATTTGGGTGAAAGTAAACGGCGTAGTTAGCAACTCATCCTCATACCAACCAATAAAGGTAAAGCCCTCTCTGATTGGTGGTTCGGGCGGCACAGGAATAGCGTTATGCTTGCGTTGACTATTGATATAGTTCCCTCCGTTAGACTCAAACATAATAATATATTCTTTGGCTTTGAGGGCGCTGGCAGAAACAGTAAAATATTTGGAGTATCCAGCAAAAACTTGATGTTTGCGGAAACTATCCAAATTATCAGGAGTAACCACTAGGCGCAAACTAGCGTTGCCGACAAGCGAAACAAAATGGTCACTCCCCGTCACTCCTAAGTCGGAAAGTTCAATACTCAACCTTTCACCCTGCAAGTCAAAAACATTATCTCCAATAAACCGCAATCTAGTGAGTGACACTCTTTCTAGACTAATACAGCCAGAAAATGCACCCTTTCTTATATCCAATACTTGCGATAGTTCAATTTGACTAAGCGCCGCCGCATCCTTAAAGGCATATTCTCCTATTATGCGTACGCTTGTAGGGCTATTTTCTATAACTTTCGTTAGCGAAGTCTTATAAAAAGCATAGGGCGCAATTTCATATGTGTAAGAGCGCAAGGTGTATTCTGTTTCCGTCCTTGCCACTGGGTAGCGGAGCAACCTAAAGGTATTTAGCGAAAGTCTTTCATATAGTGTCCCCTGCTCATCCGCATAGTATGCAGAATTGTAGCTGTTGTCCACAATTATTCGAGTCAAAGAAACACAATCCTTTAGGGCAAGCGGGTCTAGAGCTGTTACTCCGCTAAGGTCTAGTGTTGTAACCTTAGCCAAGCCATCAAAAGCACCCCTTCCAATCTCTCTAACAGCGCCAATCGACAATTTTACAATATCAGTATTCCTGATAAATGCGCCCGCCTCAATGCGAGTGATACTTCTACCGTTGTACTCAAGCGGCAGGGATACATATATATTTTTTCCTTTGTACGCAAGCATTCCGTATGTGCCATCCGTGCGGAGATAGAGGATGAAATCATCAAATATCTCCACTCCACTCGACACTATTTGGTAGTCGGTTTGCGCATCGCCGCCAAGCGAAACAATAAAAATATTGCCAATCGTCTTAAAGCTAGTATTAGCGTGCAAAGCTGAATAATTTAGCATTAGCCCCTGTGTGATGCGTGCCATTTGTGTGATATCATTAATTTCAAACATAAAAGAGGCGGTGTTGTATTCTGCTGTAAGCAAAGCATCAATATATATAGCATCTGCTGGGTTAATGGGTATAAGTTGAGCGATTTGTGAAGTTCTATTGTAATAATCTAGCTTTATACCCGCCGATACAAGCGAATGTTTATTTGCGTTATAAACACCCCCCAGCGTTAACTGTGCAGTTTCTGCCTTAACAAAAACGGCATATATGCTAATATCAAAATCTGGCATAATAAAACTGTCGGCAATTGGCACTTCCGCTCTATCTCCCATAAATATAATAGGATAATATAGGCTAGATAATTGGTATCCGCTTGCTGGAGATGCGGTTATATGCACAAGCGTGCCAGCGGGCGCAGAGCTGTAACTCACCGACAATGTGCCGTTACTAAATTCGCCCAAGCTTATATTGCGTTTTGCCGACGGTCTAGGAGTAAAATCACCCTCCAAATCAATATCCGATGCAGGCATTGCAAAGGTAAGCTCGGATGGCACAACTTGCGTATCTCCCTCCCAATATCTAAATGTAAAGTTACCTTCTGTATCCAAATATCCCGGCTTTGCACGCACGGTAACGGTTATTAAGTCGCCTGCATAAGCGTAGCTTTTGCTTGGGATTATATAGCCTTTACTACTCTCATATGCATTAACTCTATATAAAACTGCCGTTTCAAAAATAGCAGTAACAACAACAGATTGATTGGGCATAGTAAAGTATGAGCCGCCCTCAAATATCTTGCCGTTGTAGCGCAAACTCCCTTCTATGAACCTAAAACCCGTATCACTAGTAATGTGCAGCAAGCTAACCTCTTGTCCTTGTCTTGCAGTTTCACGGTTGAAAACAAGCGTTCCTCCCTCTGTAACAACGGTAATTGAATGTTCAAGAATGTTATCTTGTGAGCTAAAAACAGCGCTCACGCTAACATCTTCGTTAGGCATAATAAAGTGTTGCTGAGGGATAAATTTCTCGTTAACGAACAATGCCTCCAAATAATATCCCTCAATTGGCGCAACTAAGAGTTCAACCCGTTCACCGTGAGAATATTCTGCTTTTTCGGCGGAAACCACGCCAAACTCCCCTTCCTCAAAATATAATGAATGGGTGATATCGGTGTCGATTGGGGAGAATACCCCCTCAACATCCACACTATATGAGGGCATAAGAAAATAATCACCTATGGGGTAGCCGTCTAGTAAAAAAGTATCTAACTTATATCCTTCATTGGGAAAAGCCTCAAGATAGACATAGACACCGCTATAAACACGGTCTGCGCTTGCAATAATAGCGCCGCCTTCACTAGGCGTTATGCTTATCAACAACTCTCCCCTAGTGTCCAATTTTTCAAAATAAACAAAAAACATCGCATCTTGCGGTTTCATAACAAACGGTTCACCGTGAAGTGTTTGCGTGTCCACTAATATTTCCTTTAACCGATACCCCGCCTCTGGCACAGCTATATAAGTAACCT
This sequence comes from Clostridia bacterium, assembly GCA_041654915.1. GTDB lineage: Bacteria > Bacillota > Clostridia > Christensenellales > DTU072 > JBAZCO01. The sequence goes on from JBAZCO010000024.1 coordinate 8,347, forward strand.
CCTCATCCATTTTTGCTTTGGGTGTACTTAAAAAAAGCCTGCCCTCTCCCCCCATAACATTCACGCTAAGATTATAATCACGAAGTTCAAACTCCAAGGATAAAACCACCCTTTCTGCGGGCATCTTAAAAGAATATATCTTGATAATTTCCGACACATCTCTTACCTTATTCACTACTATCGATTGGGTATTTGGTGAGCTTGCAACAATCGTACCATCTACAATTTGGTATCCCGATTTAGGGCTTATTGTTACCTCAACAGTCTGATTAAAGACAGCAAGGTCGTCCTCCATATTAGTATAAAAATCAGCAAATTCATAGTTATCAAAAACAATTTTGTGTTGCAGACTTTCATTATTATCCCACTTGGCAAACAAGGTTAGGTTTCTTGCCGCCCTAAAGGCAGATGTGTCTACCCAAAAGCTATATGCTTTGTCGTAATACCAACCTGCAAAGGTATACCCTTGTTTCTCGGGCGGGTCGGGAGGATTGAGCATTTCCCCCTTTTGCAAAATAATAGCATCAATTATAGTGCCGCCGTCCGTATCAAAAGTAATGGTATAAGGACCATTATCGGTTTCACAAGCAAGCAATGTTCCAACAAGTAGTATCAATAATAATAGCACGGCTAATTTTGCAAAGTTTTTCATATTATAATTATAGCAAAAAGACATACAATGTCAAGAATTTAATTTCAACCAAGCAATAAGGGAGTATTTTACATTTATTATGGTGTTTCGCCGTTAATCTAGCGCAACAAGCTTTTTGAATACTTTTGCGGTAGCGGTAGCGTCATATAAGGCTCTATGCGCTTGAACAAGCGGAATATCAAACTCTTTGCAAAGCGAATCCAAACTATGGCTTTTTTTTGTGCGAAGTTTACTGCGTGCCAACTGCAAAGTATCTATGATATCATTATCAAAATTATAATTTACAGCCTTGGAGTGATAAGATAAAAAGCCCATATCAAACGGCGCATTATGTGCAACAAGCGCCGCCCCACGGGTAAATTTGTAAAAATCTCCCACCACATCCTCAAAGTAAGGAGCGCCCCTTACATCGCTATCGTAAATATTGTTTACTCTGGATGCGTCCGCTGGAATCTCTCGTTCGGGATTAATTAGAGTGCTAAAGGTTTCTATAATTATGCCGTCTTGTATTTTTACCGCCCCAATCTCTATTATCTTATCCGTAGATGCGGAAAGTCCTGTGGTTTCCAAGTCAAAAACAACATATGTACCTTTTAATTGCTCTTTATAAGCAAGCTCATCGCCAAAGATATTTGTTTGCTCTTCCTCACGATAGGGTTGCGGCTCTACATATGTATATTCGTCGGGGGCTTCTTTGTAAACAACGGTGGTTACAATGCTGGTATAGTCTATGCTGCACAGCCCCGCACCCATCACCCTTATATTCAAATTGTTGCTGCTATATTGATTAATTTGCACAGGACCTTCGGCGGCAATTTGTACGCCGTCCTTAACTTTTTCCTCAAATAAGTTAGCGGCGGACTCGCCCCGTGGAAAATACACCGCATCCAATATACCCGTCGTGTCGTTTATTTTAAATGTGAAATAAGGCTTTTGGGTTTTGTTTGCAATTCGCTTTTGAAAGAGCAGAACTTTACCGCAAACTGTCTGTCTGTTGCTTGTCCCTTTAAGCACATCGGATATGTATCTTGGCATTTTTGTTACTGCACCAACAATATTTTCGGTGACTTCAACATCAATTACCTTGATAGATTGCCCTAAGTCTGCCTTTTTCCGCCTGTAAATTATTGTATCGTCGTCCTTTCCCTCTACAAAAAAAGCCACTGCAATCTCGCCTGTCAGCTTGGTGTCTAGGTGGGCGGCAATACGCTCCTCGTATCCCCCGCTTTTCATAAAGCTATATGTATTGGGAGTGAGCGCAAGCTTGACTTTTACCAGCTCATACTCAATTTCTACCGTGAGCGACTCCTCTTTGATTTTGGAGAATATCAGCGGTATTTCGTTATAGAGAAACTCCATAACCAATCTGGAAATATATCCTCTGTCCAAAGAGGATTTGCGATATACAATATGCGTTTTGAATGAGGATGGAATTAATTTTAGTACCGCATCTTCCACTCTCTTGCGCAGCTCGTTATCTAAATATTTATCGTAGTCATCTGCATCTATAACAAAGGTAATAACAAGTTGATTGTCTGCATTAAGCACGGCAGTGCCTAACTTTAAAAGCTTTCTTTCGTCCTTTAAAATATTATTAAAGTGTTGCATAAATGGCGAATTATCCATTATAACTCTCCAAAATAGTCGTTAACTCCTCTAGAATGCGTGAGTTATCTACCGTCTTTAGCGGTTTGCCGTGCAAGAAAATCACAGAGCGCTCCGCTCCTCCGCACACACCAAAGTCCGCATCTCTTGATTCACCAATACCGTTTACGCTGCAGCCCATAACTGCGATTTTAACTTGTTTTTTAATTGAACGGGTGCGCTTTTCTATTTCCTCGGCAAGGCGGGAAACTTCTAGAGTTGTTCTTGCGCAAGTGGGGCAAGCTATCACTTCCACATATCGCTTATCTATCCCCGCCGCTCGCAAAATATTTTGCGCCGCAAAAACCTCCTCTTTAGGGTCGCCCGATAGCGACACCCTAATAGTATCCCCTATCCCGTCTAAGAGCAAAGCGCCAATGGCAACGGCTGACTTAATCGTACCCGTAGCAACAGTACCCGACTCGGTTAGCCCTATGTGCAGAGGATAATCGGTAATTGTGTGCATATAGCGGTAAGCTTTTACTGTATCGGCAACATCGGAAGTCTTTACGGCAAGTACAAGTTGGTCGTATCCTTCGTCCTCAAATATCCGTGCAGCATCTAGCGCAAGATAAGCCAACTGCTCGGGAGTTAATTTGTCTTGAACAGAGCCACGGTTTACACCCACTCTGATTGGAACATTATTAAGCTTAGCCGCTAGAGCAATTTCTTTTATTCCTTTTTGTTTGATGTTTGAGGGATTAATTCTAATTTTTGCCGCACCGGCATCAATAGCTTTTAGTGCTAGCTTATAATCAAAGTGGATATCTGCAATGATAGGCAGTGGGGCTAGCTTGACAATCTTGCCAAATGCCGTAACGCTTTCCAAATCGGGAACAGCAATTCTAACCAAATCTGCGCCGCATTCAAAAAGCTCCTCTACCTGCCCAAGCGTAGCCGCAATATCTTTGGTAGAAGTGTTGGTCATCGTTTGTATGCTTACGGGTGCGCCCCCCCCGATGTTTAAGTTTTTAACACGGACGCTTTTTTTCATAAGCGAAAGTTACCTCATTTAGCAATAAAATATCGGAAAACATCGGCAAATATTGCAAATCCGAACAATAAAATTAGTCCTGTTGCGTGAATAGCCGCCTCAATTTTCTTATTCACAGGTTTTTTGAATATCCACTCAATAAGACAAAATACAATGCGAGAGCCGTCCAAAGCTGGGAGCGGCAAGAGATTCATAACAGCAAGGTTTGCCGAAATTAAGCATACCACATAGGATAGCATTGCAAGCCCGCCCCGTGATGCCTCGGACATCACACTTATTGTGGTTATTGGACCTCCTGCATTTTCTAGCCCAAGTTGCCCTGTTACAAGTTGTCCTAATATGGCAAGAATACGGTAAGCCAAGAAAAACATAAAGGAAAAAGACCGTCCCAATGCTTGAAAAAAGCCTAGCTTTTGCGGTTTTATTATTGAGCCAAAGCCAAAGCCGTAATTGGTGATTTCCTTGCCGTTCTCGTCTAACCTAGGAACAAAAACTCCGTTTTCGTCATAGTCGCCCACAACATAGTCAGCTTTTGTTAGCTTGAGCGAAACTCGGCTGCCGTCCCGCATTACTACAATATCTGCCTCATCTCCTGTTTTTGCAAAAAGGCGGCTCTCGTCACCTTGCATAAGAATGTTCATTTGGGTACCGTTTACACTAAGAATGGTATCCCCTTCTTGAAGTATTGAGTAATTTGCAGAGTCGGGATAAACCACGCCAATGGATGGGAGTAACTGCCCATAGAATGTGAAAAACAGCGTGATAATGATGAGCCCAGAGATAAAGTTGAACAATGCGCCCGAGAACAATACAATTATTCTTTTCCAAGGCGCTTGATTGTTAAATGCGGTGGGACTGTCGCTACCGGCATCCTCATCCTCAAATTGGCAGTATCCGCCAAGCGGTATGGGGCGTATGGCAAATAGCTCACCATTCTTTTTATTTCTAAACTTTAAAAATGGCAGTGTTGGTCCAAAGCCAATGCTAAACTCAAGTATTTTAAACTTGAAAAGTTTGCCCGCAAGGTAATGTCCCAACTCGTGTATTACCACCATAAACATTAGTGCAAGTATTGCTAACGCTATATATCCTATTGTGGACATTACTCCCGCAAAAGTTGCTCCTATAAGCATTTAATAGTTACCTCCATTCAAGACCATCTCGATAGAGTATATTCCTTAATCTCTCTATCAATACTTAAAACATCCTCTAAAGAAGAAGTTTTAATATGCGAATATTTATCCATAGCGGACAAAATCACATCATATACCTCATAAAAACTAATTTTCCCCGCAAGATAGAGCGCTACTGCCACTTCATCGGCGGCGACAAGTGCCTTGCCCGCATCGGGATTTTTCTTTACATAGTTGCCAAGCGCAAGACAGGGAAACCTGTCGTAGTCGGGTTTTTCAAACTGCAAAGATACAAAGTCGTCTATGCTAGGCGCATTTATGCAAGGCAAGCGAGCGGGATAAGTGAGCGCATACTGTATGGGCAGGCGCATATCTGGCATAGAAAGCGCCGCTTTTGCTGCCCCGTCCGCAAGCTCAACAAATGCGTGTACTATGCTTTGGCGGTGTATAAGCACCTCTATATTGTCGGTATCAAACAACCACTTTGCCTCTACTATCTCCATTGCCTTGTTTACTAGGGTGGCGCTGTCGATAGTTACCTTTTGCCCCATTTGCCAAGTTGGATGATTGAGCGCCATTTGTGCCGTTGCGCCCTTAAGTTCCTCTTTGGTGTAATCTCTAAACGCTCCGCCCGAGGCGGTAAGGGTGATTTTTTGGGGTCGCTCCCCAATGTTTAAGCATTGCCACACAGCGGAGTGTTCACTATCTAGAGGGAGTATTTCTTTATTATGTGCCTTTGCCTTGCTTGTTATTAACTCGCCTGCGGAAACAAAGCTCTCCTTATTTGCCGTTGCAAGACTTGCCGCACTTTGGATAACTGCAAGTGACGGCGACAACCCGTCTATACCCCCTATGCCGTTTATTACAATATCGCAATCCTCATAAAGGTCGGGGTGAGATAATGCGGTTAAGTCATTTATCACCTTTGTTGTGCTAGCAGCATCTTGCTCAGCGCCGCCGCATACAGCAATTTTGGGTTTATATTTATTTATTAGCGGCAGAAGTTTATCATAGCGTGTTCCAGAGGCAAGCAAAGTTACTTTGCACCCAAGACTGTCTATTACATCAAGCGCTTGTCGCCCAATTGAGCCGCTTGCGCCCAACACCCCTATCCGCATTGGCTTTGTCATACAGCGGCGGGTAAGTACGCCATAACAATACACATTGCCACCAAGGCGAACAGGATGCTATCTAGCCTATCCATTGCGCCGCCGTGAGAGCCTAACACACTGCCAAAGTCCTTTATTTCTAGGGAGCGCTTAATGCGGCTTGCTCCAAGGTCGCCAATTTGCGAAAACACAGCTATACCTATACCTATGAAAATATAAAATATTATCGCTGTGCTATGTGAGCCAAAATACTCACTAAACATTAAAGGTGCATTGAGGGGAAGTTTTGCAACTTCAAACAGCAGGTATACAAGAATAGAGCCAAACGCTCCGCCAAACAGCCCTGCTATTGAGCCGGAATAAGTTTTTTTAGGGCTGATTTTGGGGAAAATTTTTGGACCTTTTATCATACTGCCAAAGTAGTAGGCAATAGTATCTGCTGCCATTGCAGCGGCAACAGGTATTAGCAATGGTATCATACCAAAATTATTTGTTAGCAAAAATGCAAGGCTGATTAACGCAAGCGGATATACAAGAATAAACAGAGTATATAAAAAGTCTTTAAACTCCACCTTTTGGTCGAAAATATAAAAACCAAAGACCAGCAAGAAACTTGCGCCAAACACAGTGAGGTAACCTTTTATCCCAAAAAATATGCTAAGCGGATACACAGCGACAAACGCAATGGCAAGGGGGATAAACATTGGCTTGTAACCTTTCTTTTTGCCAAGGTCTACCATTTCATAAAGCGTTAAACCGCTAAACAGTATAATAATTACATCAAACAAATACTGGCTGAACTTTGTTAATAATATAAAGCTCATCAGTACGATAAACATTGATAAACCGGTAAGTGTTCTTTTCATTTGGGCAAATCTCCGAACTTTCTTGTTATTCTCTTGTAGCTGTCGTAAATGTATAGGATATCCTCTTTTGAGAAGTCTGGCCACAGTTTATCAATAAAAAACAACTCTGAATAAACTGTTTGTAGCGGCATAAAATTAGAAAGCCGCTTATATCCGCCATATCTCACTACCGCATCGGGGTCAGGGAGCATAGCGGTGTATAAAGCTCGCTCGATTTCCTCATAGGTTAGCGCACTAATATCCGAATTGATTATGCGTTGATTTAATATATATTCAAATGCTGTTACGACTTCATCTCTCCCACCGTAAGCCACGGCTATAATTATTGTCATATTGCGGTTATTAAGACCTGCGACATTAACTTTGGTAATTGCATCTAATAAAGGTTCGGGAAGCCCTTGCAGCCTCCCAATAAAGCGTACCCTGTAACCTCTTTCTTTAACCAATGGCAAAAGCCTTTGCTCCAAAAGATCGGCAATCACGCCAAATATACCCATAGTTTCGGTTTTGCTGCGTTTGTAGTTTTCCAAGCTAAAAGCATAAAAAGAAACATACGGGATATTAAGTTCATCTGCCGCTAAAATGGCTCGCATAACAGCATCCGCACCGGCGGCATACCCTGCCATCCGTCCTCCGCTGTGCCGCTCACCCCAACGCCCGTTGCCGTCAATAATAAAAGCTAAGTGTTGCATTAAACACTCATTATTTCCTTTTCCTTGTCGGAAGAAATTGTATCTACTTCGGCAATATATTTGGAATTAACCTTGTCCACATCTTTTTCAAAAGTCTTTAGTTCGTCCTCGGTAATTATGCTATCCTTCTTGAAGGCACGCAAATTTTCTATTGCTCCTCGCCTTATATTGCGAAGCGCCACTTTGGTATTTTCGGCAAGCGTCTTTACTTCCTTAACTAATGCTTTGCGGCGCTCCTCGGTAAGCTCTGGAAACACCATTCTAATAATTTTGCCGTCATTTGATGGGTGAATGCCTAGGTTAGCGGCAATAATTGCTTTTTCTACCGCTTTAAGCGCACTTGCATCCCAAACAGAAATAGCTAGCACCCTTGCCTCCGGCACTGTGATATTTGCCATTTGATTAATTGGCGTGGGTGTGCCGTAATAGTCAACGGTAATTCTGCTCAGCAAGTTGGCATTCGCTCGCCCTGCTTTCATAAGGGACAGGTCTGCTTTATAGCTTGCTATACTCTTTTCGCTCCTTGTGTTGAGGTCGTCAAATACAAGTTCAACTTCCATAATATCGTATGCCATAATAAGCCTCTCTAATAAAGTTTTATACAAATATAATAGCATATAGGTATAAAAATATCAAGGTAAAAATTCGGGCTAAAATATTTTGTCTATATATAAGACAATCTATCAAAACCCCCATTGTTTATCTGCCCTTTGAACCGTGCAAATGTTACCGAAAAAAATAGTTCTACCCAAAAAACCTACCAAAAGTTTGGTAAATTGCTGCAGTAGCAATTTTACTAAAAACTCTGCTTTAGATTTATAAGAGGCGGCCGTAGCAACTTGCTTTGGATTTAAAAGTGTGTGAATCAAAAATATTGGGGGCATAAACAAAAGCGCAAGTTGTTATAAAAAACTCACGCTTTTGGTGACGGTTTATAAAAAACTACCGTGAATTAATATTTACACATACTTGTCATTCGATTAGTGTGCCAAGATTTTCGCCTGCAATAGCACGCAAAATAGCATTCTCGCCTTTTAAGCCAAAAGCGAGTATGGGTATCTTATTTTCCATACAAAGACTAACTGCGGTTGTGTCCATAGCGGTTATGCCACGCTTTATGATATCTAGGTGAGAAATATTGCTTATTTTTACTGCATTGGGGTTAATGCGTGGGTCGGAGTCGTATACCGCATCTATATTTTTTGCAAGTAAAATCACCTCTGCTTGCATCTCTGCCGCACGAAGTGCCGCCGCAGTATCGGTGGTAAAGTAGGGGTTGCCCGTGCCGCAAGCGAATATAACTATTCTGCCTTTTTCCAAATGCCTTATTGCCTTGCGCATAATATATGGTTCTGCTACTCTCGTTATGGTTAACGCAGTTTGCACTCTTGTAGGAACACCAGACCGCTCTAGGGCGTCTTGCAAAGCAAGCGCATTGATGACTGTTGCTAGCATACCCATATGGTCGGCTGTTGTCCTGTCCATATTGCTGCCTTGCCGCCCTCTCCAAAAGTTGCCGCCACCTATAACAATGCTAATTTGTGCGCCGTTTTGGTTGGCGGTTTTTAATTGTGTTACTATCCCGTCCACTACCTCGGTGGATATACCTGTGCCATTGTCGCCGGAGAGCGCCTCTCCCGACAGTTTGATTAGTACTCTCTTATATTTTTGTTGCATAAATACTTCCGATGTCTTAATTTTTTTTATGATAAAAAGGGAGCGTTTTGTACGCTCCCTTTTGGGTTGTTATTTGCCCGCCTGCATCTTTGCAACTTGAGCGTTAATCTCGTCGGCAAAATTCTCCTCTCGCTTGGCAAGCCCCTCGCCCATTTCGTAGCGCACAAAACGCCTAATGGCAATTTTCTCACCAATTGTAGCGGTAATTTCGTTGAGATATTGTTGTATGGTTTTGGACATATCTTTTACAAAGTCTTGCTCAAGCAAGCAGATTTCCTTGTAGTATTTTTCAATTCTGCCTTCAACCATCTTTTCGATTATGTGCATCGGCTTTGGCTTGGGGTCATTTAGCGCTTGCGCCTTAAAAATCTCTTTTTCTTGACGGATTTCGTCCTGAGGTACTTCGTCTTTAGCTACATAAAGGGGTTTGGTCGCCGCAATTTGCAAAGCTATATCGTGAACAAAATTTTTGAAAGAGTCGCCTCTTGCCACAAAGTCGGTTTCACAATTAACTTCTACCAACACACCAACCTTGCCGCCCATATGGATATATGAGTCAACAATACCTTGGGATGCTATTCTGCCCGCTTTTTTAGCGGCAGTAGCCATACCTTTTTCACGGAGGAATTCAACAGCTTTTTCCATATCGCCGTTTGTAGCCTCCAGTGCTTTTTTACAATCCATCATTCCAACGCCTGTTCTCGCCCTAAGCTCTTGAACATCTTTTGCCGTAAATGCCATAATACAAGTCTCCGTTTATATATAATTATTTATTATCATTTTTATGGAATATATCCATATGTTTTTTAGTTAGTGGTTT
>JBAZCO010000025.1:0-17794 GCA_041654915.1 Clostridia bacterium
CTCCAATATACAAGGGGTAAATTTTATTGCAATACAAACGCATTGCGCTAAGCTCTTAGTAATTCGATTTTTAATTTGGAGAAGGTGCAAAATTAGGTGCTCGTGCAATTATGCGGCAAGCGCCACAGTGACTAGAATAAAGAGTATGACTATTTAAGAACGATTTTTAAGTCTTTCTAATAGGTTTTCTTCTGCTAGTAATATAGTAATAGACTAATATAATATAATAATACCAAAAAACGACAATAAAAACAAGCCCCAAAACTCTTTAATTTTACCTATTATTTATGTGCGAGATTTAAATTGAGTTTTGCATATTTTTCCGCAGTCTTTTTTTGCTGCTCCGCATACTCCAATCGTTTTCTTAGCTTAACACTTGCCGATAACAGTTTTTTGCCTCACGCTAAACTATAAGTTTGATTTAAATGATATTTTATGGTATATTATTATAATTAACAACGATAAGAAGGGCAAAAAAGATGAAAAGCATTATTGTTGCGGGATGTGGACACGGCGGGCTTGTTGCGGCAGGTAATTTAGCAAAAGCGGGTTATTTAGTAAATGTATACGAGAAAAAATCACGGGAGGCGCTGGCGCACGATTGGACGGATATTTTTAATCTAAATTCCTTAACAATTACGGGCATACCTTTGCCGCCCTCCAATAAATACTTTCCCAAAGAGCCTATGACGCTCATAAACCCATCCAAAACCCATCATATAAAAACAGAAATTCCACCCGAGTTTATGGAAATGAGAATGGAGCGCCGAGATATCTATGACCATCTTTTGTCTTTTGCCGAGTCAAGTGGCGCAAAAATTCATTTTAATTCGGAAATTGTAGGTGCTATTGTCGATGATAGCGACACTGTTTGCGGAATAAGGCTAAAAGACAAGGACATAAAAGGCGACCTAGTAATTGATGCGTGTGGACTAGACTCCCCTGTCAGGAAAAACCTGCCTGAGCGCTATAATATTATAAAAGAGTACGGCAAAGGGGAAAAATTTTATGTTTACCGAGCTTTTTATCACAGAAAGCAAGGAGAAAACTCACCATATAATTACAAGGTCTATCTTTTCCACCGTGGAGAGATGGGCATAAGTTGGGTGGCTGATGAGGGGGAATATATTGATGTTTTGATAGGCAGACTAAGCCCCTTGACAGATGAGCAAATAGCCAATGCGCACGAGGACTTAAAAGAGGACAATCCTTGTCTTGGCGATGAGGTTATCCGAGGAGGGCAAAAGGTTGTCATCTCTGTTAGACGCCCGCTGCCTTTATTTGTAGGTGACAACTACGCAGGGGTAGGGGATTCTGCCGCTATGACAATCCCATTGATTGGCTCTGGCATTTCCAACAGCATAGAGGCGGGAAAAATACTTGCTGATACAATAATCAACAATCAAGATAATAACTTTTCAATAAAAAACCTTTGGGGCTACCAAAGCACCTATATGCAACTTAAATACTCCCACGCAGGTCTTGACTTGTTAAAGAGTCGGCTATTTACTGTCACCAAGGAGCAAGCAGATTTTGCCTTTGCAAAAAAGCTCCTTTCTGTAAAAGATTTTTCCTATGTGGTAGCGGGCAAGAACTTACAGTTAACTGCGGGCGAAATCCTAGATAAAGCGATAAGAGGAATATCCCAAACACCATTACTGCTAACGGTGGCAGCCGCATTCATACAGTCACAAAGGCTTGAAAAACACGCTAAGGCAATCCCCTCCGCCTACCACCCCCAAAAGGTGGCAGCTTGGATAAACAAATACAAAAAATTTAAATAAGTGGTATCAAGCTTTTATTATTAGGTAAGCGTTTAGTTGCTCTTGAACCTTGGTTATAAAAACACAAAATCAACCTAATTTTATACCTTTATACGCTTTTGATTTTTTGGGGTTTTTACTAGGTCGGTGCGGTAGAGGATGCGGATTGCGCCGCTTTGGGGATAGGACTTTATGCGTAAAAAGCGTGAGTTTTTTGTTTTTAATGCAATAAGCTCCTCTGCATAACGCAAAAGTTCGCCTATTTGCTCCCGTGTTTGCGGCTCGTTGTCGTGAGCCGACAGCGGACGGTATTGCTCCGACAAACGATAAATTTCTTGCCCTGTGAGTAACCACTCCTCTATTGAAGTGCAGTTTGGCACAAACATCCAAAGCAAGGGGCATACATTGTCGCCGGTAAACATAAGCTTGTCCTCCTCGGCAAGGAAAACTACCGAACCTTTGGAGTGTCCCGGCATAACACGCACACGGATAGTTTTGCCGCCAAGTTCAAACACTTGCCCCTCATAAAGGTTCTTAAAGGAAAATTTGTATTGCCTTTTTATCACATCTTTTTTGGTTATTCCTAATTTTTTTGCAAGCGAAAACCTAACCGATAGCCGCCTTATGCGTTTGGTGATTAAAAATTTCAAAAACCGTATATCATCGTCGGGGTGCATATACATACTTTCAAACTGACCGTGTCCCCCTGCGTGGTCAATATGCCCGTGTGTGAGAACAACTTCTAAGGGAAGGTCTGTTATTTTCCTAACCGCACCAAGCAAGTCGCCGTATCCTACACCTGTATCAATAAGGAGCGCCCTCTCGCTGCCCACAACAAGATAGCAGTTTGTGCCGTCAAATTCGTTTATAAGATAAACCCCGTTTGTAATTTCGCTTATCCTATGGTCTGTGCGTCTATCCATATTTTCTCCTATTTTAAAAATTAGTAAAATTTATCACACCTTGTAAGTCTGGCTTAAAAATCATTATAACACAAAAACCCTATGGTTTATGGTTTTGTGAGAAAACAAAATATTTTAAAAAAAACACTTGACAAGCTGTTTATTTGTGTTATAATAATATTAGCAGTCAATGCGGTAGAGTGCTAGCACTCACCAAAAATGATTGACAAACACAAAGGAGGCTAACGCAATGAAAAACTTATCACTAAGAAAAAACGATTGGGGCTTGGGACTATTTGATGGCTTTGATAGCTTTTTCCGTCCTTGGCTCCTTGAAGATTACCAAATGAAAACGGATATCAAGGATGCAGGGGATAACTATCAGCTTGAGATAGAACTTCCCGGATTTGACAAAAAGGACATTTCGCTCCTTCTTGAGGACGGTTACCTAAAGGTCGCCGCAACAAAAGAAGAGGAAAAAAAGGACGACAAGTATCTTAGGAAAGAGAGAAAGTTTGGCTCGGTAAAGCGTACATTCTATGTGGGAGAACTTAGCGAGGACGATGTAAAGGCTAGCTATAATAACGGTGTATTATCCGTTGTGTTTCCCAAAGAAGCACCGCCCAAGCTTGAGGAGCAAAAACGCATCCCGATAGAATAACAACTTAAAATAACCAATTAATTCATCTAAACCCTCTAATTTTCTATTTAGCAAGCCGCTTCGGGGAGTAAAAACTCCCTAGCGGCTTTGCTTTTTATATACGCATATGAAAAAGGGATTAATTTGAAATGATAAGATATATTTAAACACTTTTTTAAAAAGCGCAAGGTAACCTTGACAGGGTAATAATAATATATTATTATAAAATAAGTAAAAGAGAGGGCATTGTATGACGGTACAAGAACTGATATTAAAAGGGAAAGAACTATGGGAACACGCCGACTACGGGCATTTGCCTGAGCAAAAGTTGGAGGCTCAAACTTGGTATGAGGATGTTGTTGCCTATATTGAGGGCCTAGCCTTACCCAAACGGGAAAAGGCTCGCCTGTTGCGGGAGTGTGTAAAAGCATCGAATTATGTAATTAAGACGGTTTATAGCCCAAGTATGCTTATATATGTGCGTCCCCTCACAGAGGAAATGGATATGGAGGTGGAAACCTTCCAAAAGAAAATTAGCTTGATGATAGAGATATTGGAAAAATTGGACTATGAGAAAAAAGTTTGATTATATTCTCTTGGTTGTTTTGCTTGCGGCGGTGCTTGTTACGGGTATTATAGATAAAGGGGTGACGGGCGGCAAGCCGCAGAATTTTGATGCTGCAAATGCAAGTAAATATATCTCCGTTAGCTACACGGGAGGGTTTGGCGGGGGCGGTGTGATGAATTATAATTGTTACGCCACCAATATAAGCAATTTTGACTTGAAAAATATACAGGTTACCGTAGTATTATCTACGGGGAGCAAGTTTTACCATAACATTGCTTATCTCAAAGCGGGGGAAAAAATTAAGTTTGAAGTGAGTGTAACTTCGGCAGAAACCGCACTTGGTCTGCCTAAAATGCCGCAAATCTCGGATTTTGATGTTGAGGGGGATATCGTGCGATGAAAAAATCTGAAGTTTCTTTTTGGGATAGACCTTTTGTTAGAGGATTTTGCCTTGCTTTAATAGTTGTACCCCTTATTATTTTTGAACTGATAGTACGCTCTAATACGGGAATGCCGCACACTGCCGAAAATAGTTTGTGGTATTTATATGCGGTAATAATATTGTTTGCCTTTATAATACCCAACTACGAACGGCTGATTCGCTGGCAACTACGGTGGATGCGCATTGGCTATCGGAACGCAGAAAATCTTGAAGTGCGTCCATTTGTACTTAAAATTGGCAAAGCGTTCTTATACTTCTTTTATGTGCTGTTCGTAGCGATGGCAGTGATGCTAAGAATGCTTTTATCAAACGGATAACCAAAAAATTACAAAACCACAAGCGTGTCTTAAGATAATTGGGCGCAGAAAAAGTTTGTTTGTTTGCAAAAACTGTTGCTTTGTGGTATTATATAGCCAAAATTAACGGAGGATAAGTGCCGTGAAAGAAACCCCGGAAAGATTTTTGCAATCTATTTACAGCCTTTCCGAAAAGGGAAAATATTCGATTAAGTCGGTGGATGTGGGAAAGACATTGGGACTTTCCCGCCCCGATGTATTTCGTGCGCTAAAAGCGCTTAAAGTATTTGGCTACATAAACCAAAAGCCCTACGGCAAGATTACACTTTCTGAAAGAGGCAAGGAAAAGGCGGAGCAAATGCTAAAGATACACGAAGTGCTAACTTCGCTGTTTACCAACGCACTCGGTCTGTCGCAAACAGAGGCGGAAATGACTTCTTACAAGATAGAAAATATTTTAAGCGACAGCGCTATAACAAAGATTGTTGAATATGTTGATAAAAACAATCCAAAAAGGGATTAAATGACTCATTTATTTGTGCTGGGCGGTATGTCGCTCCTATTTAGCGCATTGAGCGGCTACTGCAATGCAAGGGGGAAGCACTCGTGCCGATTGGTGGCAAAGCTTAGTGCTTCTTTAATGTTTTTCTTGGTGGGGTTAGGGGCACTTAACTACACAAAAGAATATTCATTCTATGCCACATTAGTATTACTTGCTTTGATGTTTGGTATGTTTGGCGATGTATTCCTTTGCATAAATCCTCTTGCAGAGGGCAAGAATAAACTCCTGTTTGACAGCTTGGGGCTTGCCACTTTTCTTGTGGGTCACCTTGTCTTTATCGTGATATTCTTATCCCAAACACATTTTAATTTTTATCTTTTGCCAATATTATTGGTTATGCCCGCAGGGCTGATAGTCCTTAACTTAATAAAAGTGATGAATCTTGGCAAGCTTGCGCCCGCCTATATTGCCTACTCGGTAATACTTGGGTTAATGATGATTTCCACAATTAATTATTATATAAATATGCCCTCAACCAAAAGCCTTATGGCATTGATTGCGGGCATACTTTTTAGCGTATCCGATTGCACAATTGCCTACCGCAAGTTTGGTAAAAGCAGTAAAGCTGTGCATACCGTGCTTATTTTTATTGTATTGCTCACCTACTATACAGCGCAAGTGCTTTTTGCGCTAACCATAGCTATTAATTAAAGCTCACCTCTTAATTTTTGATAAAGTGTTTTGTTCTCTACCGGCTCATCGCCCGGCTTAATCTCGGGGCTTGTGGACAGGTAGTTATATAGGAACACGGGATGCAGTTTAATGGGCAGTATGGAGCTGTCGTGCAGCACCTCTATATCGTAGGCTTTATACCGCTCGTCCTCTATCTCGGGAACTGTTTCGCACGGATGCAGCGCACCGGCTGTGATTATCCCAAGATGCAGATAGTATGTACCGTCCTCCCCAACATACCTTAAATGGTTGTATCTATCCTTTTTGAACTCGCTTTGCAGCAAACTTGTTACCGCCTGTTTGAGGACATTGTTCATTGCCTCGTTGTTTTGCACAAAATCACGGTCCAACATACGCATATTACTAATATCTTGCCAATTGTAAATATCCAAAAAGCCCGTTGATTTCAAAGTAGAATGTGTATCCGTAGGAGATGTTACAGATACCCCTATCGCAGGCGCAACTATATTGGACATAACAGAGTTGTTCAAAGTGACATTGGAATAAATTAAGGTTTCACCTTCCTTTCCGCTCTCTATAAAGATGCCAAAGTTGCTGGCGTTTCTCATAATGCACCCGTCCACAGTCACTTCTGCACGATAGAGTGCCAAGGCATAGTAGCCGTTTTCTAGTATTGAATATTCTATTCTAACATCGGTTAAAAATTCGCCTTCCTCTCTGTTGCCCACAACTATTACATAACCACGCAAGCCGTTGGGCATAGAGATGCGCTCCGCCTCGTCATTTCTTATCCGCAAATTGCTAACGGTAACCCCGCTTGCCACAATATGCAACATGGTATAATCTTGCTTCTTTTGGTTGTAGTTAATTCCGTCCAAAATATATCCGTTGCCGTGCAAATTACTCTTTAGTTCAAGTGCGCTTTCGCTAGCTCCAAACTCAATATCGTTTCTTAGATAGATATTTTGCTCATCTTCTACTGCACGGCGCACATCATCATAAGTATAGCAGTTTACACCATTGTCTACGGCAAAGGTATAGCTGCGGGAAACGCTAACGCTTTCGTAAGGAGAAACCTTGGCGGTCAAGGTTATTTGTACGGTTTTTTTCACGGAAAAATCACCGTGCAGCTTGAGCTTGCCGTCCTCCTCAAATACAGCCAATGCAGGGTCGTCCGTTTGATAAATAAAGTCGTCCGCCGTGGCGTCCGCAGGGAAAATCACCCCTATATCTATCACTTCCGCCTCCAAGCCGTTCGCCCCATAGCGACGATTGCCGTAAACTGTCTTTTCTAAAATACCACGCTTTTCGGTTTCCGCATTTTTGGCAAGCACTATAACACTTATCGGCTTGACAATTTCTATCTCCACAGATGCGGACTTGCCACCCTTTTGTGCGGTAAAGGTAACAAATCCGTTTGCCTTGCCGCTCACCCTACCCTCTCCATCTATCTCGGCAATGTTTGGGTGGGAGCTTGTCCACAACACCTCTTGCGCCCCGCCCCTAGTGGCATCTTTATAAATTGCGGATAAGATTAATGGGAGCTTGCCAACCTTAAATTTATAATCCTCAAAGAAAGAGGCATTTTCTATTACAATATCGTCCTCGGCAGAGCGGAACAACGCTATACTGCCTGCGGAGGTATGCAAAGAGGCAACTTCGCTAGTAAAGTAAAAATTGCCGCCCTCAATATAGCCGCCGCTAACATTGGTAATATTGTGCGGTGTTATGTCGCTTAGCTTGAAGCTTGAGGCGGAAAGATATATTGGTGAGCCATAATAACTGATTCCCTGTGAAGAGGTGAGCGTTATGCTCTTTTCTATCCCCTCGGTTGTCACGCTGATAACCGCCTCGCCAACCCTCTTTGCCGTTGCAATTCCGTTTTGGTCTATCTTAATCACATTGGGGTTGGAGGAGCGCCATTCAATATCCTTAACCACCGCATCTATCGGGCGGAATACTGCGGTAAGCCACACGCTTTCTCCCGTTTGCAGGTTGCTCTTTGCGCTGGTTAACTCTATATCCTGCACCTTATCGCCCTTGATGTATACATTACAAATAGCCTTTTTATTGCCCTCTGCCGTTGTCGCTATCACGGTAAAAGTGCCGTAGCTATGTAGTTCTAACCGTCCTGTATTGGGGTCGATATACGCTATATCCCCCTCATAGTCCACAGTGGGTATAATATCGCTAATCTCCCAAGTGACTTTTTTGTTTTTTGCGGCAGTGGGATACACTGTTGCCTCAAAGCCGTCAAAATGCCCGTCACTAAGGGAAAGTTCCAGAGTGGAGTGGTTGAGTTCCACCCTATCTACCGCTATATATGCCTCTACGGTGATTATATCTATGGCAAACAGCACGCTTGCCACTATGATTAAAGGTAACAAAAGGAGCATTCCGATAATAATTTTTTTCATTTCGCCCCTCCTAATTAGATTTTATTTTGTTGTAGCGCTTGTCTAGCTTGAGGAACAAGCTTAGCACAAGCCCCGCCGCCATAAGAGCGGAAACTATGAGCAGTATCACATAAACTGTGTTTATGTTTTTTATTATTGTCACGCCGTTGATAACTAGCGGAACATAAGAAAAGACCATAGCGGCAAGCCCGTAAACCACGGCAATCACACAGCCGGAAAATATGTTTACCGATACATTTTTATTAGCGGCAACCAAATCGCCCGCAGCTGACACATCAAAAGACGGCGACTTAATATCGCTTATCATTGCAGAGGCGGAAAGCGCAACAATTAGAAACTCGGATATAAAGAATATCGCCGCCATATCGCCAAAGCCAACATTGTTGCCGTACTTTTCGCCGCCAAACACGCTGCCCACAACTATACAGCTTACAAGTACCGAAAGCGTTGCAACCACAAAATATAGACTGAGCTTTACAAGCACTTGGTACTTATAAGAAACAGGCATAATTTTGGTGAGATAAAATGTGTTGCCCTCACGGCTGATTGCCGTAGATGCAAAGGATACTATTATGGTAATAAATATGATTACCACCAGCAAGGTAAGCCCCGGCACAATCCGCCCACCCACGCTTGCGTCACCTATTGAGGAAGCAAGGTCGTTGCAGAAATATATCATTATGGGTGCCGTAATCGCCATTGCTAGGTACTGAAACGAATAGTTTAGCGAACGGAATATAAGTACATATTCCTTGCGGAGCAGTGCGATAAATACGGGGCGCACTTTGTCTTCTGTCTTTAGTTCAAATGACTCGCTCCCACGCTCTATGCTCTTTAGCACTATGGGATACACGGACTTTCCTGCGGCAAAGAACGCCCCCAAAACCACAGCCGCATTCAATAAAAGCAGATACAAAAACGACAGCAGTACCTTGTTGCCATACAGCACATTGGCATATAGGTTAAACGGGAACATTGAGGACGCAACGCCTCTAATCTGCGCCAAAAAATCCTCGGTGAGAATCGTTTGAGTTTTGTTTTGCGCATATTCCAATACACCTTTTAGGAGCAACATATATAGCGCAAAACCAGATACCACTATTATTATTAACAAAGCAAGAATGAGCGCAAATCGATTTTTAATTAAGTTGGTAAGGTTAATGACGGGAAGCGCTATTAAGTTAGATAGGCAAAACGGGAGAACCGTAAGAAATATGGTAAACGGCACAGCGGTAACATAAAACGCTGCCCCTGCATTTGTTAGATATCCATATATGACAAACACAGGGAAGGTGAACACAAACGATATCATCAAATTATATATGTAAACATATATGGATTTTGCAAAAAATATCTGCTTGCCGTCCACGGGAAAGCGCAGTAATAGTTCGTTATCGCCGCTATAATAAAGATTTTTTACAAAAGCACTTGTGCAAACCACCGTTTGCACCACCACCGACACACCGGATACTATAACAAGAAACTCATACTTTAGCGGCACATTGCCCGACACCATTATTCCCGCTATAAAGTACACACCCACTATATATACCGTGTATATCACCAATGAGAAAAACAGGTTGATAAGGAAAGATACCACCGATTTGGGGGTGATTTCTTTGCCCAACCCAAACTTAGATTTAAGTTCTAAGCGCAGCATTGTGAGTATACTATTCATCTTTCACCCCTTCGCCGCTCTTTTTTAGCGGCTCGGTCGGCGTTATCAGTCTGCCTTGAGTGCCGCCTGTCGCCTTGAAAAATACTTCCTCAAGGCGGTTTTGATTGGTAGGATTACCGGCAAGCTCTAGTATTTCGGTAATCTTGCCCTTGTCTACTATCGCCGTGCGGTGGCAAAGCTGCTTAACAATATCTAGGTTATGCGATGAGAAAAACACCGTGTTGCCCTTGCGGCTGTGTTCCTGCATATAATTTATGATATCAGCGGTGGACTGCGGGTCAAGCCCCATCATAGGTTCGTCCAATATCCAAACTTTAGGCTCGTGTATAAGGGCGGCAATAATGCAAATTTTTTGTTTCATACCGTGTGAATATGACTTTATTTGCTTGTCCACAGCATGTTCTAAACTAAACACCTGCAAAAAGTAACGCAGGCGCTCCACCCTGTCTGCAAGGCTCACCCTATACAAGTCGGCAACATAATTTACATACTCCCGTCCGGTTAATTTCTCTATCACCATATGGTTGTCCGGCACATACCCCATATTCCTCTTGGCGGCGATTGGGGACTTCAAAATATCCGCTCCGCATATCGTAACCGTACCCGAATCAAAGGGAATAATGCCGGTAATACATTTTATCACGGTGGATTTTCCAGCACCGTTCTTGCCAAGAAAACCAAAGATTTCCCCTGCGCCAACCTCAAAACTAATGTCGTCGGCAGAATTAAAGTTATTATTTGGATACCTTTTTATAAGGTTTTTAACGCTAAGCATAAACTTCTCCTTAAAAGTTTTATTTGGAAAGCACGCTCGAATAATTAGCGTACTACAAGTCATCAAATTTGGTGGGTAAAATTATTAAATATGATTTAAAAGTCTATTGCAGAAGTATGGGAGCGGGCATCTCAAACGGACTTGTCACCTCGCTGTCAATACATCCCAAACAAATTGCGCTGTCAGGAATCACCTTTACTCCAAACGCAAACGGACGCCTCAAAGAAAATAAAAAATGCGGTATAATATATAATCCGTACCGTTTTACAACATGGTAAATATGCGGGAGCCAATGTATATTGACTACCTCAGAAACAAATGCGGCAAAATGCATAAATTTATTGGATGAGCCTGCTCCTATTGCCGAGGCAACGATGGTTAATACCAATGCCGCAGCGTGCAAAAGGTGAATCACTAACGAAAGAATCAGCCACAGTAGCCGCCCCGAAGTAAATAGCACTTTTTTATAGTTTTTCCACAACAAAACGCACCCGAACAATAAGGACAGGCTAAGCAGTGGGTTATTTTTGAGTGCAAAAACCAATTGGGCTATATCCAACATATCTAATTTATATCATAATACAAAAATATTGTCAAGCATACTAAACTAATGCCCGTGCCAGTAGATAATAGCAATTACTTTGAAAAAACTCTACAAAACACTTGCAAAATTTAGGAAAGAGCATTATAATTACTTTTAGCAGTCACACGATGCGACTGCTAAAATCACAATTTAAGGAGGCAGAAAATGAAGAAATTTAAGTCCGAATCACAAAGGGTTCTAGACATAATGATTAACTCCATTTACACCAACAAAGAAATATTTTTAAGAGAAATTCTATCTAATGCAAGTGACGCATTGGACAAGCTTTACTACAAAAGCCTTACTGAAAGCTTAGGGCTTGCCAAAGAGGATTTTTACATCCAAATAACCGCAGACGAAAAGAGCCGCACGCTTGTTGTGTCCGATAACGGCATAGGTATGACGGCAGCGGAGCTTGAAAATAATTTGGGGGTGATTGCAAGGAGCGGCTCGTTAGACTTTAAAAAGAATGCTAAGCCTCAAGATGAGATAGATATCATAGGGCAGTTTGGCGTAGGCTTTTACTCAGCGTTTATGGTGTCGGACAAAGTTGAGGTACTCTCCAAGCAATATGCAAACGATAAAGCGCATCTTTGGGTATCCAAAGGTTCAGAAGGGTATACCGTAACCCCCGCCGAACGGGAAGGACACGGCACTACAATCACAATGACAATCAAAGCGGACACCGAAGAAGAAATGTATGGCGAGTTTCTTAACGAATATAGAATTAAGGAGTTGGTAAAAAAATATTCCGACTATATTAGATATCCTATTAAGATGATTACAAGTGCAAAGCCAGACGGCAAGGGTGATGAAAAAGAGGAGCAACCAGAGGCGCAAACGCTAAACTCTATGATACCTATTTGGAAAAAGAGAAAGGCGGATATAGAAGAGAGTGAATACCACTCTTTTTACCGTGACACCTTTTATGACTTTGAGCCGCCCGCAAAGGTGCTGCACACATCCGCCGAAGGCGCAGTTAACTACAATGCGGTACTCTTTATTCCGTCCAAAGCCCCTATCAACTATTATTCAAAGGGGTATGAAAAAGGCTTAAAGCTATACAACAATGGCATTATGATAATGGAAAAGTGTGCAGAACTTCTTCCCGACTACTTTAGTTTTGTTAAGGGGGTTGTGGACAGTGATTTAACCTTGAATATCTCAAGGGAAACCATACAGCAAAACCACCAACTCAAAAAGATTGCCTCTAATATAGAAAAAAAGATAAAGACCGCCTTGCTCGAAATGCTAGAGGACGACAGGGAAAACTATGAAAAGTTTTTCAGTGAGTTTGGTTTGCAGCTCAAATACGGAATATACGACAGTTGGGGGCAAAATAAGGATTTACTCAAAGATTTGATTTTGTTCCGCTCGGTAAATGAGGACAAGCTCGTCACTTTTAAAGAATATTTTGATAATATGAAAGAGGGACAAGAGCATATTTACTATGCCGCTGGCAAGTCCGCCGCCGCCATAAAAGCTCTCCCTCAAGCGGAAAAAGTATTGGATGCGGGTTGGGACATTCTCTGCTTTAGTGATGAAGTGGATGAGTTTGCCATTCGTTTTCTTGGCAGCTATGAGGAAAAGGAGTTTCGCTCGGTTTCAGCGGCAGATATCAAGGAGGAGGATGCCCCAGAACAAACGGATAAGGACAAGGAAGTTCTTGATTTTATCAAAGAGGCGCTAGGGGATAAGGTTGCCAAAGTACGCTTTAGCTCACGCTTAAAAACTCACCCTGTTTGCCTAACATCTGAGGGAGAACTTTCTATTGGTATGGAAAAAGTATTTAACTCAATGCCCGGCGCAAAGGATATTGCTGCCGAAAAGGTGCTTGAAATTAACGCTTCTCATCCCATATACACAAAACTTACCTCCCTGTTCGACAGTGATAAGGATGCCTTAAAAGATTATGCGTCCATACTCTTTACACAGGCGCTGCTCATAGAGGGCTTGCCAATAGATAATGCAGCGGAGTATTCTAATCTCGTCTGTAATTGGTTAGCTTTTTAAAGTTCAAATGCTTTTAATTTAGGGCTAGCCGCTTTTTAACAATAACCGTTACCAAAAGCATTAATACTAAAAAACTTGGCAAGTTTTCGTTGTCACATAGTTAGTATGTTTGGCAAGTTGTTAAGTTTTTAGGATAAAAAAACAGGGGCTATTGCAGCCCCTGTTTTGGTTGGTTTTGTTTTAAAATTTTTTACTTATTTATCTCAAATGCGTCTATAATCGTCACATCGCCTGTATCGTAGTCAACTTCGTATGCTGTATATATTAAGGTACTACCTACTATATCTATCTTGCTAAATACGGGCTTGTCTGCACGACCTTCGTCACCAACCGATATAACATTGGCATTTTGCCCTTCTCCGCCATAGAACTTAGAGCCTATTGTGCGGTTGATTGAGTACATAACACCATTGGGTTTGGTATAGATTTCTTTTACAACACCGTTCTCAAGAGTTTCCTCACGGTAGCCTTCAAATGTGGCGGGATTGCCTTCGCCGTCCACAGGCACGGTGCGTGCGTACACATGGTCGTGACCAGACATAACAAGGTCTACATTATTCCTTGCTAGAATTGGGGTGTATATTTTTTTAAGGCGCAAGGTGTCGTCTGCATCTGCGTGTCCGCCGCTAGAATATAGAGACTTGTGAAATGCTACAATTTTCCATTTTTTGTTGGATGCCGCCAAAACAGCATCTGCCCAAGCCGCTTGTTCAGCAATTAAAAAATCGTCCTCTGTATCTAGCACCACTACAAGCGCATCGCCGTACTCATAGGCGTAGTATGCGTAAAAGTTATCACTCGGAACTGGCAAGTTGAAGTTGTATGCAATGTTATATGAATTCTTCTCGTGGTTGCCTGTCGCCGCAGAAAAAGAAAGGGTATTGGAAAAATCTTTTATACTCTCAAACAGCAAGTCCCATTCCTCTTTTACATTGCCGTCTTCCACAAGGTCGCCCGTGAATAACACAAACTCTGGTGTGCCTGTGTGGTTGATTGCCGACCTCAAAGAGTGCGCAAACATATCAAAACGCTCTTTGGTGTCCGCTTGGCTGTCTGTTATGTGTAGGAAAGAAAAAGTGTCGTCACCGTCATCGGTGGTAAATGTTCCCCAACTGCTCCAAGTGTCTTTATCGGGGCAACCCATACGGTAAAAATATTTTTGCCCCGAGGTTAGGTTTGTGGCAGATGCGTGATGCCCCATTCTATCGGGAAATATATTATTTAGCGTAAGATTAATCATATTTCTGTTGGCATTCGCTTTTAATTGTTCAGCTGATGTTTTACCATCTTGTATTGCATTGTATTTATCCGCCATTTCGCTAACTGCATTTATGGTAAAGTTATCGCTTGTGTTAAACTGCGGCTCTGTTTCGCTTGCACCTGCCGGGTCAAGTTGTACAACGCAGGCATCTCTATAACTTTCGTCGTTAGCTGTGAAAAAACTAAAAGAACGGGTGGTTGCGCCATTGTCCGTCAATACAGCCACAAGGTTGTAATAGTCACTAGATGGCTCGTATGTATAGGGAGCATCATCGGGAGCATCATCTTTACAAGCGGTGAGCGCTACTAGCGAAAGCAGTAATATCATACAAAGTGCGATGACAAACAGTTTCTTTTTCATTAAGGTTACCTCCTATCTGTACCTTTAAATTTGCGTTGGGTGTGTTTTTTGCCTTTTCCCAACATTGGTATACTTTTATACTTCAGGCTTATAAAGTGCAAAGCAATCTATTATTACGATTTCGTTGGTGTCACGGTCGTGTTCGTATGAGGTGTAAGTTAGCGTGTCGCCCTCCACTTCCACCATAGAGAACACAGGCTTTTCTATCTTGCCTTTGTCCCACACTTCCAATAGGTGGTCGTTTAGGTTTCTTGAGTTGCCATAAAACTTAGAGCCTACCGCCCTGTTTATCACATGCACTGTGCCGTTTGCATTGGTGTAGGTTTGCTTAACCACACCGTTTGTCAAAGTTTCTTCGCTGTAATCTTCCTGCCCGCCTGCCTCGCCGTCACCGTTTACCGGCATAGTGCGTGCATAGCAGTGGTCGTGTCCAGATAGCACCAAGTCCACGCCGTACTTGCCAAACAAAGGCACTAAACCTGCTTTTAGATTGAGAACATCAATATCATCTGAGTGCGAGCCGGTGGAATAAAGCGACTTGTGCAATGTGACTATCTTCCACTTTTGGGTGGAGTTCTTTAGCACTTCCTCAAGCCAAATAAACTGCGGTTTTTCGTCAAATGGTGATTTATATGAGACCATATCTTGCGTATCTAGCACCACGACTAACGCATTGCCATAGTCAAATGAGTAGTATATATTTTCGGTTTCTTGCTCTGGCACATTAAAGTTGTATTTTGTGGCATAGGGGACAAGTTCGTGGTTGCCATGCACAGGGACAAGAGATGTCACGCTAAGCGCCTCTTTTGTACTGCTATGCAACATATTCCACTCTTCTCTTGCAAAAAAGTTTTCTATTTGGTCGCCAGAAGACACGATAAACTCGGGAACGCCCACATAGTCATAGGCGGATTTCAAGGTATATTCAAGGGCATCAAACTCCTCTTTGTTTTGAGACTGCGCATCGGTGATGTGCATAAAAGAAAAGCTATCGTCACCGTCATCGGTAACAAAACTGCCCCACTCGCCCCAAGTGTCTTTAGAGGTAGAGCCTACACGATAAAAATATTTTTGCCCTGCCTTAAGCCCTGTTGCCTCGCCCTTGTGGCGAAAACCTAGCGGGAATGCGTTGCGCAAAAGGTCTTCGGACACTATCTCGCTTTGAGTGTTGAAAACAATGTTATCATCTGTATTAAACTGAGGCTCTGTTTCGGCTATATCCGCTGGGTCTAGCTGTATCACACAAGCATTGCGGTAGCTTTCCTCCTCGGGAGTGAAAAAGGTAAATGCTCTTGCACTGCTGCCGCTTGTGGTAAGGGTCACATAAAGATTGTAATAGTCGCCAGACGGCTCGTATGTATAAGGTTGGTTATTATCGGGGTTGTCGCAAGCAACAAGCCCGAGTATTGACACAAAAACTAATAAAAAAACAGCAGTCGCTGTTAAAAACTTTTTCATAAGCAGCACCTCTCTCCCGTCTATTCTACCTTATAATTATATTTTAATCAATATCTAAATGTATATTTATTTATATTTTTTAAAAAAAACTATCTCTCAATACTAGAGGATACAGGTAAATACTTGCCTTACCCTTTTGGGCAAGGCAAGCATAAGTTTATTTTTGGCAGCTAATTTATTATTCCGAAACCTTATCGGGAAGAATGATTGCCGCAATAAAATAGGCAAAGAACCCCACACCGCTAAGCGCAAATACCGCCCAAATAATGCGGATGAGCGATACATCTAAATCTAAGTATTCCGACAGCCCTGCGCAAACACCGCATATCTTTTTTTCGGCTTTAATTTTATATAACTTTTTCATATTTTATCTCCTAACTTTGGGTATTAATTATTTGTTAATCATTATAATTATATTATAACATACTAGCATAATTTAGTACAAGAAAATTTTTTTGCTTTATTTTGAAAGCTGCTATAAAATTGCCTATTGCGTTCAAAAGATATTCGTTATAAAATAGAGAAAGAAAGGGTTGAAAAAAAATATTTTAATTATTTTTGATTTTTACCGAACTTTTTCGCTCTTTCGAGCCACTTATATAGTAGATAAGGAGATATGATAAAAATGGTCGACCCAAATACCGCCTTATTCAACCAAGCCTATGACGCACTGTATCATAAGGTTACAAGTTATGTTATTGCAAAATGCTCTAATATTACAGATGTGCAAGACATTGTGCAGGAAATCTTTATTGAGCTATACAGAGTGATACAAGCCCGAGGAGCAGAGTACATAAAAAACACAGAGGCGCTGGCAATGAGGATAGCCAAAACCAAACTGTATCACTACTACAAAACAAAAAAGCGGCGCACCAAAGAAATACCGCTGTATGCCAGAACAAACGAAGGGAAAGAATATGAGCGGGCAGAACTTTGCGATATTGATATAGAGGAGAGATACCTAAACACCCATACGGTGCGTGAGGTGTGGAGGATAATCTCTCAAAAGCCCGCCGATGTGCAGAAAGTCTTTGCGCTTTACTATTACTTAGATTTACAAATAGGTGAGATTGCAAAGACCCTCAACATTAGCGAATCTGCAGTAAAAAGGCGGCTGTATGATACGCTAAAGGAAATTAGAAATATATATAAAAAGGAAGGTGAATAATATGAAAGAAAAAATGTTTTTAAAAAAAGTGATGGAGGATAATATGCCTAATAAAGAACAAATTAGGCAAAGGGCTATTAACTCTGGCAGTAAGGATACCCAAAAGCGGGTTATACCGAAAAAGCCCTTTACTATTCTTGCATCCGCCGCCCTTGTGGTGCTAGCGGTGGTGATTGGGATAGTTGCAGCCTTTTACACACCCCCCGCCTCTGACATGCAAGACCCCCCAAAAGACCCCGGCAACAAAAACATTAGCAATTATACAGAGCTATATG
>JBAZCO010000026.1:0-17608 GCA_041654915.1 Clostridia bacterium
CAAACTTTCGTCTTTAGCGTTAAATGCCTCTACTGCACGATTTAACAGTAAGCGTACATTTTTGTACCTTAAATAAGACTGTACCTCGCAAGCGGAATCATAGTCTAGTGTGCCAAGAATATGGTTTGTAACCTCTACAATCGTAACAGCAACCCCTAAACGCATTAGGTTTTCTGCCATTTCAACACCTATGAATCCGCCGCCCACTATCACCGCCGTTTTAGCACGGTTAGCTTTGATAAACTCTTCTATGCGGTACGCATCGGGAATCGTGCGCAAGGTAAAAATTCGCTCATCTCTTATGCCCTCTATGGGCGGCAAAATAGGCTCTGCCCCGGGGGAAAGTATGAGTTTATCATAACTCTCGGCATATGTGCCGTCTTTTGTGCGCACTTTTACTGTCTTGTTTTGGGCATCTATTGCCACTGCCTCGCTTTGCACACGGACATCAACATTAAAACGCTGCCCAAACCTCTCGGGAGTTTGCAAGGTTAGCTGTCTTTTCTCGGTGATTTCTCCGCCAATATAATAAGGCAAGCCGCAGTTTGCATAGGAGATATATTCTCCACGCTCAAGCATGATAATTTCTGCCCTTTCGTCCAATCTTCTAAGCCTGGCCGCTGCTGATGCGCCGCCCGCCACTCCACCTATGATGACTACCTTCATTAGCTCCTCCCCAAAACAGGTTTGTTACGATATCATTGCAAGAATTTCTGCGTTTGTTACGATATCATTGCAAGAATTTCTGCCTTACGGCGCAACCCTACCACCTTTTTGGTTATCTTGCCTTCTTTTACTACCAAGAGCGTGGGTATGCTCATAATACCAAAAGATTGCGCAAGGGAAGGTTGCTCGTCAATATTGACTTTGGCGACTTTGGCGTGTTGTACCTCTTTGGCTATCTCGTCTACTATTGGACCAACAGCACGGCAGGGTGCGCACCACGGCGCCCAAAAATCAATAAGCACAGGTTTGTCCGAGGAAAGCACCTCGTCTTTAAAGTTATCTTTTGTCAAATTAATTACCACAGACATTTTTACCTCCTTGTATACCTAAAAAGTATACTCTCATTATATAGTCAAGCAAAAAAAACTTCTGTAACAATGTCACACAACTAACCCCCGAGCATTAAAAAACCGAAACAATTAAAAAATTTATATAAAACTTATATATATTATATCATTAAAATGTACCAATTTCAATGGTGAATTTATTGGTATATATGGGAAATTTGCAGGTTTTGCGGGTTTTTTATAAAAGTTACAAAAGAGTAAAATCATTTGAGTTGTATATTAGTTTATAGTATAATTAATAATCATAATTAATAAAAAAATTGCGGGAACGGGATATTTTTTTGAACAACATCATATCAGTTAAAAACGCAACCTTTGCTTACAAGACCGAAAATACCTTTTCAAGAGGGGTGCAAAACATCAACCTCAATATTGAAAGGGGAAGTTTTGTTGCGCTTGTAGGGCATAATGGGAGCGGCAAGTCCACTCTTGCCAAACTGTTTAACGGCTTTCTCATTCCCGATGAGGGGGAAGTGCTTGTCAAGGGCATTAGTACAACAGACGAGGATAAAATTTTTGATATCCGCAGCGCAGTTGGTATGGTGTTTCAAAACCCCGACAACCAAATGGTTGCATCAATAATAGAGGATGATTTGGCATTCGGTCCAGAAAACCTAGGGATAGCACGGGATGAGATAAGAAGGCGGGTGGATTGGGCGCTAAAAACCGTGGGAATGTACGAACACAGGACAAGAACCCCCTATAAACTATCGGGCGGGCAAAAACAAAGGGTAGCGATAGCTGCAATTCTTGCAATGCTGCCAGAAGTTTTAATATTGGACGAATCTACCGCAATGCTAGACCCCAAGGGACGGGCGGAAGTTTTGCAAACTGCAAAAAAGCTAAATCAAGAGGAAAATATGACGGTGATACTCATCACCCATTATATGGACGAAGCTGTTGATGCCGACAGAGTGATTGTAATGAACGAAGGCGAAATTGTCCTTGACGGCACGCCAAAAGCGGTATTTAAGGAGACCAAAACAATAAAAAGTGCGGGGCTAGAACTTCCTGTTGCCATAGAGGCGGCAAATATATTAAGGGCTGAGGGCTACAATATCCCCGAGGTACTTACTGATGAGGAGTTAGCGGAGGCGGTATGGCGATTGAAGTAAAAAATTTAACATATACCTACTCGGCAAACACACCGTTTGAAAAGCGTGCAATAACCGATATTTCCTTTAGCATTAAAGAGGGGGAAACGGTGGGGATAATTGGCTCAACAGGGTCGGGGAAGTCCACCTTAATACAGCATCTAAACGGCTTGATAAGAGCTGAAAGCGGCAGTATAAAGGTCTATGACATTGATTTAACAGCAAAAAAACCCAATTTCAAGCGCTTGCGCTCTATGGTGGGTATGCTGTTCCAATACCCCGAGTACCAACTGTTTGAGGATACCGTGCTAAAAGATGTGTCCTTTGCGCCCCGCAATTTTGGCTATAATGCCGAACAAGCCGCACGAGCGGCAAGAGAGGCAATTGAGCTTGTGGGGCTTGACTACGAAATAGTTAAGGATAAATCTCCTTTTGAGCTATCGGGCGGGGAAAAGCGCCGTGTCGCCATTGCGGGTGTAATTGCATACAGACCTAAAATACTCATATTGGACGAGCCTACCGCAGGGCTAGACCCAGCGGGTAAAAAAGAGATACTAAGCCTAATACAGCACCTAAAAAGCGGCGGAATAAGAACGGTTATCGCTATCAGTCACAATATGGACGAGATTGCCGAATATACCGAGCGAGTACTTGTATTAAATGAGGGAAGGCTTGTTGCCGACAAAACTCCAAAGGAGTTATTTGCCGACAAAAATGCCTTTGCAAACACGGGGTTAGCGCTCCCGCACACAGCCAATATTGCCAATTTGATAAGAGAAAAGGGGGCTGACATTCCCAACACACCGCTCACAACAGAGGAGCTTTGCAAGGATATAGTTGCATATCTAGGAGGGGATAATGGCTAAAGATATCACCTTTGGACAATATTATCCTGCCGATTCTTTCACGCACAAGTTAGACCCTCGGGCAAAGCTGATTTTTGTTACCGCATACATTACCGCTGTCTTTTTGGTAAAGAGTTTGTATAGCTATATCCCGATAGGCATTTTTCTTATTGCCACGGTTTTGGTATCCCGCATACCGCTAAAAAGCATACTAAAAAGCCTTAGAGCTATTTTATTTATTGTTATCTTTACCGCTGCCCTCAATGTGTTTTTCAACACGGACGGCAATGTGCTTGTAAGCTGGTGGGTGATAAAAATTACCGACGGCGGCTTGCTTTTTGCGCTGCGTATGGCGCTTAGGCTAGTACTTCTTGTTATTGGCACTACCCTGCTTACCCTTACAACCACCCCAATGAATATCACCGACGGTATGGAGAGCCTAATGAAACCTTTAAAGGTGGTTAAGTTCCCCGTACACGATATTGCACTAATAATGAGTATTGCACTTCGTTTTATACCTATTTTAATGGAGGAAGTGGACAAGATAATTATGGCACAAAAGGCAAGGGGGGCGGCTTTTGATAGCGGCGGTTTGATAAAAAGGGCAAGAGCATTACTGCCCGTTTTGATACCTTTGTTTGTATCTGCTTTTCGCAGGGCGGATGAGCTTGCCCTTGCGCTGGATGCCCGTTGCTATAATGCCACACCAAAGCGCACAAAGTTAAAAGAGCTAAAATTTACATCCCGTGACCTTGTTGCGGCGGTATTTATCGTGATGCTTATTGTTGCGGTTGTAGCGGTAAATAACAGTTTTTGGGGGCTGTTTGCCGTGTGGGGTTGGTGATGAGATACAAAATCACTATTGAGTACTCGGGCAAAAACTACGGCGGGTGGCAGCGGCAAAAAAACGCAAATAGCATACAAGAGGAAT
This sequence comes from Clostridia bacterium, assembly GCA_041654915.1. Lineage (GTDB taxonomy): Bacteria > Bacillota > Clostridia > Christensenellales > DTU072 > JBAZCO01. The sequence goes on from JBAZCO010000026.1 coordinate 3,944, forward strand.
TGGAAAATGCACTTAGCACGCTATTTGAGCAAAAAATTGTGGTTTTCGGCAGCGGCAGAACAGATGCAGGAGTGCACGCATACGGGCAAGTGGCGCACTTTGATGCCAATAATGTAAAAATCCCCACCGAAAAACTTGTCTACCCGTTAAATATTTTACTCCCTTCCGATATCAAAGTAAAAGATTGCTCTGTGGCAGACGATAGCTTTCACGCACAGTTTGATGCAAAACGCAAGACTTATATATACAAAACTTATCTTGCACGCATTTCTTCGCCAATCAAAGACGGTTTTTATGCGCAAACCATACCGCCAATCAATACAGAAAAAATTAGGGAGGCGGCACAACTTCTTGTGGGGGAGCATAACTTTAAGTCGTTTTCCGCATCTGGCGGCACACCAAAAAAATCTTTTACACGGATAATCTATCGCATTGATATAAAAGAGGACGGCGAGGATATAATATTTGAGGTTGAGGGTAACGGCTTTTTATATAATATGGTGAGAATCATCGTGGGAACTCTTATTGCCGTTGGCAAAGATAAAATCCCCAAAGAAAATATCTTGCTTATGTTAGGCGGCGCACCTCGCAAACTTGGCGGCAAGACCTATCCGCCAGACGGGCTTTACCTAAAGGAAGTGATATATTAAAGATTTAAGCGGGTTTTTTGGTATTAAAATAAAAAAACCTGTCAAATTAATTGACTTCCCTTTATTAATATACTATTATATTTAGGCGTTGAGCATTCGCAGGCAGGACTTAGCCCCTTCGGTCGGCGAAAGATAAACAGCAGCTTACAATGGAGGTTTACCATGAAATCATATATGGCAAAACCCGAGTCGGTAGAGAGAAAATGGTATGTAGTTGATGCGTCCGATATGGTTTTAGGACGCCTTGCAACACAAGTGGCAAGCATTTTGCGTGGCAAACACAAACCCACTTTTACCCCCAATGTCGACACGGGCGACTATGTAATCGTCATCAATTGCGACAAGGTCGTACTCACGGGCAAAAAGCTCGAAAAAAAGTTTTACAGATATCACACTGGATTTGTGGGCGGACTAAAAGAAGTGCGCTACGACAAACTGCTTGAGAAAAAGCCCGAGTTTGTAGTAGAACATGCCGTAAAAGGTATGCTCCCCAAAAATTCCCTTGGTAGAAAGATGTATTCCAAGCTATTCGTCTACAAAGGCGGCGAACACAAGCATCAAGCCCAACAGCCGGTTGAGCTTAAACTTAATTAAGAGGTATACAAATGGCAGCGGCAAAAAAAGTTGTAAAAAAGAAAGTTCAATATTTTGGCACAGGCAGGCGCAAGAAGGCTATCGCCCGTGTCCGCATATTTGCAGGTGAAGGCGCAATCGTCATCAACAAAAGGGAGATAGACGACTACTTTTCCCTAGAAACCCTAAAGTTTATCGTAAGACAACCATTGGTCCTTACCTCAACTTTGGATAAGTTTGATGTGGCAGTCAATGTGGTTGGCGGCGGTGTATCTGGGCAAGCGGGGGCAATTCGCCACGGTATTGCTCGTGCGCTCTGTCAAGCAGATATAGCTTACCGCCCATCGCTAAAAAGCGCAGGTTTCTTAACCCGTGACCCCCGTATGAAAGAGAGAAAGAAATACGGACTTCACAAAGCAAGGAAAGCCCCGCAATTTAGCAAGCGTTAATTCCTATTATCCAACTACCCTTATTATTATATTGATATCAATATAAAAGCAGTAAGGGGCGCAAATAGCACAACAAAAAGGGCGTCTTTTTTCTAAAAAAGACGCCCTTTTATCATACCATTAGTACAAACTAATTGGTTGCAAACTTTTGTTTAGCTTGGTCTATTGCCGGCACTTGCGCAGGCTTTACTTCATAAAAGCCCTTGGAGTTCATAGTTTCAAATACTGTGAACTGCTGCTTTGCGATAGTGTCCATATTCTTTTGCAAAATTGTTCTTAGCTCGGGGCAAGCCGCCTCGGGCAAGAAGGATGCGTATACCTTGAGGATATCCTTTTCTTGCATTAGCACATCCATAAGTGAATCTTTTACATTTACATTTATTGTAGCCATAGTTTTTTCCTCCTCCTATTGCGCATTGAGATAGTTGTATAAATTTTGAAAGTTTTTGGAGTGGTTAGTTTCCAAACTCTTGCAAAGGTCTTTGAGTGCAGGCTCGGTGAGTACCCCCGCATACATTCCGCTTTTTTTCATTGCCCATTGTTCATAAGTCAAAAGGTCTGAAATTAGTCCAAGCTCTTTTTCGGTAAGCTTTTTTGATGCCATATAAATATCCTCCTTTTTTAGGTTGTTATAATATAGTTTTTACAAAACGGCAAAAATTATACTAGAACCATCCCCTTTACGATTGTTAGTATCTTTACAGTTATTGACACCTTGAACTTGAGTTTGTTATAATTAATACAAGGATATATAATATGAAACTGCTTATGCATACTTGCTGCGCCCCTTGTTCGGTGCAGTGTATACAATCTCTTAGAGATGAGGGTCTAGAGCCCACCCTATTTTGGTACAACCCAAATATACACCCTTATACCGAATATAAAAATCGCCTTGATGCACTTATAAGTTACGCAAAAACTGCGGATATCACCTTGATAAAAAAAGATGAGTATGGGCTAGAGCACTTTTTAACAAGTGTGATGCCAAGTTACCACGAGAGGTGCGCCTTTTGCTATGCTAGCCGCCTAGAAGAAACGGCAAAATTTGCATCTCAAAACGGCTATGGCGCATATACCACCACCCTATTAATTAGCCCTTACCAAAACCATAGCTTGCTTTGCAAGATGGGCAAGGAGTTTGGACAAAAGTATGGTGTAATGTTTTGCTACAAGGATTTTCGCCCCCTGTTTAGAGAGGGGCAGCGTATTGCACGGGAGCAAGGCTTGTATATGCAAAAATATTGCGGCTGCATCTTTAGCGAAATGGAGCGGTATTTGCCAGATAAGCGCCCCAAAACATCCGACTAGGTTTCCCATACCAAGAAATACAAGATTTGCTAGTTTTCACATTGTCTTTTATATAGCAGCTTAAATTAATATTTTTAAAAAAGTATAGCAAAATAAAAATATGAATATAAAAAAAGCAGTCTGCCTTATTTTGTTGGCGGCATTAATTATGTTGTTTTGCGCAGGGTTTGTGAGCCAAGCGGCAAACACCCAAGAGAATACCTATATAAAATGGGTGGACAACCGCATTCCCTACGAAGTACTTTTGTCTGCATATGAGTACCAATTAACATACCGCAATTCGGACACGGTGGAGTTTGATTTTGTAAAGGCGCTTGCCTATTTAGCAGCAAAAAACGGCAACAACTTTTCGGTTAAGGGAGATATAAAGGCGCTTTCCGACCTTGTTAATATGCTAAAAGAGGGTAGGAAAATAGATAGTTTTTACGGCGAAAATAAGTATTATAAATACTATGTTGAGGCGTATGGTGCAATTTTTGCCGAGTTTATTGGAGAGTACACGCTCCCTAACGGGCAAACCGCCTATGGACTAAAGAATTATCACCCCTTCCCAAAGGGATATTGGTATTCTCACGGTGACGACTTTGGCAATAGCCGCTCTTATGGTTTTAAAAGAAAACATCTAGGACACGACATTATGGGGTCTATCGGCACTCCGATTATCGCAATAGAAGGAGGGGTTGTAACCGAGTTTGGCTGGAACAAGTACGGCGGTTGGCGGCTTGGCATACGCTCTCACGATAAAAAACGCTCCTATTACTATGCACACCTTAGGAAAAACAAGCCCTATGCCAACGGACTAGAAAAGGGCGCTACCGTAAAAGCGGGCGAAGTAATAGGCTATTTGGGCATAACAGGATACAGTACCAAAGAGAATACCAATATGACAGGACAACCCCACCTGCATTTGGGAATGCAGCTAATATTTGATGAGTGCCAATACCAAGGGGCAAAGGAAATATGGATAGATATGTATAATATCACTAAATTCCTATCCCATAACATGGCAACGGTATACAAAGAGGACGGCGAATATTACAATCCTAACTTGCGCCCCCCGAGCGCAAGCTAGGGTTAAAGCATTATGCAAGCCGCCAAAACATAAATATCAAAATATGGGCAATATAAGCTCACCTTGACAGGGGCACTAGCTTTACAATTACGGCGGGCAAAGCTTTACAATTACGGCGGGCAAAGCTTTACAATTACGGCGGGCAAAGCTTTACAATTACGGCGGGCAAAGAGCTTACCTTTCTTTACAAATGCTAAGGTTTTTGCTATAATCTTTACTATGTTAGAAAATATTTGCAGATTATCCAAAATAGGGGCGGCGGTGTCGGGCGGAGCAGACTCTATGGTTATGCTAGAGATGCTTTTAGAAAGCGGTTTTTTGGTAACGGCAATAAACATTGAGCATGGCATACGGGGAAAAGACTCCCAAAAAGATACCGACTTTGTATTGAAGTACTGCAAAAAAAGGGGGGTGGAGTGCCTACCCTTTACCGTAAATGCCCCTGAATATGCCAAAGCTCAAGGCATATCGGTAGAGCTTGCCGCACGCATACTTCGCTATCGTGTTTTTGACGATTTATTAAAGAACAAAACAGTAGACACCATTGCGCTTGCTCACCACAAAGGCGACCAAGCGGAAACCTTGCTTATGCGACTATTTAGAGGGACGGGAGTTAGAGGGCTTAGGGGAATTGTGGATAGAGTTGGATATATTCATCCGCTGCTCAATCGTTCAAAGGCGGAGATTTTGCAATATGCCAAAGAGCGTAACATACCCTTTGTGTCCGATGCGACCAACGCAGACAGCGCCTATACCAGAAACTTTATTCGCAACGAAGTGATGCTGCTTGTTGCTAACAGATATCCTAATGCAGAGGCAACCCTTTCCCGCACGGCAGAAGTTTTTCTAGAATTAGAGGATTATTTATTGAGTGAAATTACTCCTCACACACGAGAGGGAAATGCGTTTTTCCTGCCCTTAACCACCCTGAACAGGCACGGGGCGATAGCAAAAAAATCGGTAGCCGAGTGCTTGAGGGCAATGGGGATAGAAAATGATATAGAATTTAGCCATCTTGAGGCGATTATTCGCTTGAAAGACTTGCAAAACAACGCTAAAATAGATTTGCCCTTTGGGGTAGAGGTGATTAAAGAGTACGAACGCTTGGCTTTTGTGAAAAAAAAGGATGTGTTAAGCTTTTGCCAACCCTTTGGTCTACACAATGCCTACCGCCTAAACGGAGCGGAATACGCATTTATTCCCCACACCGCCAAAGGGTGCTCCACATTCGACCCAGACAGAATACCCCCAAATGCGGTGGTGAGAACAAGGCGAAAAGGTGATACTTTCAAAAAAATAGGCGGGGGCAGCAAGCCGCTTGCTGAATACTTTACCGATATAAAAATGCCGCTCCGCCTAAGAGATTCGGCATTGCTTATCGCAAGCGGCAATAATATTCTTGCCGTGCTTGACGGCGATGTGGGCGAGGCGCTAAAAATTACCAATGACAGTAAAAAAATATACAAAATAATCAAAAGAGAGGATAAATAGCTTTATGCATCCAGACATTTTAAAAGTACTGCTCACCAAAGAACAAATTAACAAAAGAGTGGACGAGTTGGCTGCCCAAATCACCGCTGACTATCAAGGCAAAAGCGTACTAATGGTATGCGTGCTTAGGGGTGCGGTATTGTTTTTTGCCGACCTTGCCCGCAAGATAGCGCTTGATGTGCAAATGGACTTTATGGCAGTATCAAGCTACGGCGGCACTAACACTTCTACAAGCGGCGAGGTTAGAATTGTAAAAGACCTAGCCCAACCCGTAGAGGGGCTTAATGTGATAATTGTAGAGGATATTATTGACAGCGGGCATACGCTAAGATATCTTAAAAACTTGTTAAAGGCACGCAAGCCCGCCTCAATTAAGGTATGTGCGCTTCTGGATAAACCCGAGCGCCGTGCGATAAGGATAAACGGCGACTATGTTGGGTTTGCGATACCCAATGAGTTCGTTGTGGGATACGGATTAGATTATAATGAGAAATATAGGAGTTTGGAAGAGGTATGTGTGCTAAAGCCTTCGGTTTACGGCGGATGACAGTATCCACTCCCTTAGAGGAGCTGGCAAATCTTTTCCCCACGCCGCTATACATTGTGGGCGGGGCGGTAAGGGACTTTGTTGCGGGGTTTCCCGTGTCGGATATAGACCTTGCCGCATCCCTTAAACCTGACGAATTAATAGCTATCCTAAAGGACAGCAATTTTAAGGTTTCGCCCACAAGTCTTAAACTTGGCACGCTAAAAATTAGAGCAAAGAACGAGAGCTACGAATACACCTCTTTCCGTACCGACAGCTACCCGCTTGACGGCTCACACCGTCCGTCCGATGTTAAGTTCACCAAAGAGATTAAAGAGGACGCTCTGCGGCGTGATTTTACGATAAATGCCGTTTATTATCATATAAAAACTCAAGAATTTGTAGACCTTTGCGGCGGAATTCCCGATATTAAAAACCGCCTGATACGCACAACAGCCCATCCCGAAAAGGTGCTTAAAGAGGATGCTTTGCGGGTGCTAAGAGGAATAAGGATAGCTGCCCAAACGGGATTTGAAATAGAGAACAAGACTTTTGCCGCCCTTGCCGCATATGCGTCGGGGCTAAAAAATATTGCCGCCGAAAGGATAAGAGAGGAATTTGATAAGATAATTATTGCCGATACCCACCTTGGCATAAAGGACGGGCATATACGGGGCTTGAGGCTGCTTGACGAGATAGGAGCGCTAAAGTATATCGTACCCGAACTATTGGAGGGGAAAGGTGTTTTGCAGCGTGCAGACTTTCATAAATATGATGTTTTTGGACACGCTCTTAGCGTATTTGAGGCTGCTCCGCCCGAGATACGGCTTGCCGCACTACTGCACGATATAGCAAAGCCTGCCACCCTGCGCAAAACAGGGCGCTTTGCAGGACACGATAAGGCGGGAGCGGAAATGGCGGTAAATATTATGCGGCGGTTGGTATATCCCGAGGCAGAAATAAGGCGGGTTAAAAAATTGATAGCGGCGCATATGTACGACTTGGACAACAAGACAGGAGAGAAAAAACTGCGCCTGTTTATTTTGGAACATTGCGATATAATAGAGGATTTAATCAAGCTAAAGCGTGCCGATATAGCGGGCGGCGGTATAATAAAGGAAGATGTTCCCTTGCGACTTGAAGAAACTTACCACAGTATGCTAAACGAAGGGGTGGCTTTCTCTATCAAAGCGTTGCCGATAAGCGGCAGAGATTTGCTTGAACTTGATATCCCTGCAAACACGAGAGGGGCGCTCCTAGGCGATTTATTAAAGCGTTCGGTAAATGATAGCGCCCTGCGCACACGAGAGGCGGCACTAAACTTTGCCAAAAAATATAAGTAGCCCGCAAAGCAAAAGAGTTTTTAAATTTTATCCTTGCAAAAGGGTTTTTAAATTTTATCCTTGATTTTGCCAAAAATTATACTATCTCTTTTTATTATTAAAGTACCACTAATTATATTTTAAACACTCATACTATAACTATGCGGAAAAAGGTGTTTACCGCAGTTGCGGTATTAATAATTATTGCCCTTCAACTTATGGCGGGGGGCGCTATGCGTGGCGGACGGTTTTCTTTCACCTTGTACGACGGAGAAATTCCCGTACTGCAAAAGGAATATCCCATTAGCTTTGCGTTAAAAGTTAGAGTTGCAGTACTGTACAAGGGAGATTATTTAAGGTATTATCAATCTCTTGCAAGCAAAAAAGATGCCCTTTATTTAATTAATGAGGAGCTTGGTAAAGATGCGGAAAAAGCCGCCAAAGCCCTCGAATATCCGCCAGAGGCAGCAACCGTGGAGTGGGATAAAAACAAGTTTACCTACCACGACGGCAAAGACGGCGTGGCGATTAACAGAGAGATACTTGCAAGGGATGTTTTTGCAAGCTTTAGCAAAAGTTTTTCCGTCAAGCTAAAAAAAGAGGCGCTCTCCCCTTCTCCAAGCAAGCAAGAACTCATTGATGCCACAGCCAAACTTTCGTCTTATACCACTTATTACAGTTCCTCATCAAGGGAGAGAAAACATAATATTGCGCTTGCGGCAAGGCGAATAAATGGCACGGTAATAGCGCCTAACGATATATTTTCATTTAACCAAACTGTGGGCGCACGCACAAAAGAAAATGGCTTTCTCACCGCTAAAATCATAGAGCGGGGCAAGTTTGTAGACGGTGTGGGCGGCGGTGTGTGCCAAGCATCCACTACCATATATAATGCGGCTCTTCTTGCAGGAGTGAAAATCGTGAGAGCAGAGGCGCACTCTCTGCCCGTTTCCTATGCCCCCTTATCTTTTGATGCAATGGTAAGTTCACATTCAGACTTGGTTTTCACCAACGAAACTGCCTATAATTACTACATTTCTGCTGTAACTAATAATGATAGCGCAACCTTTACCTTTTACGGCGTAAATACCTTTGGGGATGCAAAGCCACGCTTAAAAAGCATTACATTAAGGTCTATCCCATCCAGCGACTACGAAATAATAGAGGATGACAGCTTAGTACCGCCGGGAAGTGGGGAGCATATAATAAAAGAGCCCAAAAGCGGCTATATATCCGAAGGTTACATTGAACTATACTTGGACGGGAAATTGATTAATTCAGAACGAATAAGAAAGGATAGATACCTCCCTCAAAAAGGCATTAAGGCTATTAGAAAGACTTCTGCGGCTTGAAAAAGGCACTTATTTCTTTGTTTGTTGCAGGCGAGGGTATTTTTGATGCTTTTTTTAAGGGGATGGTGTATAATTAAAAATGCTTTAATCTTTTTCCGCTTTTTAAGCGGTCGCTGGAGTTCTTATGCTAAAACTAAACAATATTAATAAACAATATATTGTAAGTTCCTTAAAAATTGACGCACTAAAGGATGTTGATTTGGAGTTTAGGGATAGCGAATTTGTGTCGATTCTCGGACAGTCGGGAAGCGGCAAAACCACACTGCTTAATATTATTGGCGGGCTGGACAGATACACTTCGGGCGACCTCGTCGTTAGCGAACGCTCTACAAAAGACTTTAATAATTCCGATTGGGACTCTTACCGCAATGGCACGGTTGGGTTTGTATTTCAAAGCTATAATCTTATTCCGCACCTTTCTGTGCTAGGCAATGTGGAAATTGCCCTCACCCTTTCGGGCGTGTCCAAAACGGAAAGAAAGCGCCGTGCGCTCACTGCGCTAAACAGCGTCGGGATAGCAGACCAAGCAAACAAAAAGCCCAACCAACTTTCTGGCGGACAGATGCAACGGGTGGCAATAGCAAGGGCTTTGGTTAACAACCCCAAAATCATACTTGCAGATGAGCCAACGGGCGCACTTGACTCGGCAACCAGCGTGCAGATAATGGAAATCCTAAAAGAAGTTTCCAAAGAACGGTTGGTAATAATGGTGACTCACAACAACGAGGCAGCCGAGGCATACAGCAGCCGAATTATCCGCTTGAAAGACGGCAAAGTGATAAGCGACAGCTTGCCTTACCACCGTGAAAATAGCCACCCAAGCACCAACAAGCTAAATTGCAAGCCACAAAAGAGCCGCCCTTTTTATAAGAGGCTGTCTTTTAGCAAAGTTTTTTCATTTGGCAAGAAAAAAGGAATTCGGACAGAAGAAAAGTCGGACACCGCCCTTATTTGCAAAGAAAGCCGCTGGAAAAAAGCAAAAAAACAACGGCTTGGCAACAAGTCATCAATGTCTTTTGTAACCGCACTCAAGTTGAGTTTTCGCAACTTGCTCACAAAAAAAACAAGAACGATTATCACATCGGTTGCCGCAAGCATTGGCATAATTGGTGTGGGGCTAGTTATGGCAATAAGCAGCGGCACACGCTCCTATATAGGCGGCGTACAAAGCGAAACTATGGCAAGAATGCCTATCACAATGGCTCGCCTATCCAACACGGGCAGAACCAACCCCGATAAATACAAAGAATACCGCTACACCGATAAAGAAATCCTCATCCCCTATGACAGCCGTTTTGACAGGCAAGAAAGCCAAATAATACACCAAAATCCCTTTGGTGAGGAGCTTGATGCGCACCTTGAGAAACTAGACCCATCTCTTTACAACTCTATATCTTATGTGCATAATGTGCATATGCGGGGCGTTGGGCAAAGGCAAGACGGAACATACAATGAGATAAATTTAAGCGAATTTAACATAATGAACGCATCTGCAAACTTTAGAGCATTGCCGCCGTCCGACACATTTGTAAAGAGCCTGTATGACGAATTATACGGGCATTATCCCACGCACAGCGGCGAAGTAGTGTTGATTCTGGACAGCGAAAACCGAGTGGATATCTCCCTCTTGCAAAACTTTGGCATAGAGTACGAACTAAACACACCGTTAAGCTTTGATGATATTGTAGGTTATAGCTTTAAAGTACTACATAACGATACTTCGTATGAGTATGACGAGGAGCATTCCACCTTTACAGCCCGCACGGACTATGAGGAGCTTTATCACGACGAAAATAATAAGACGCTTACCGTGTCGGGCATTATTAGAATAAACCGAAATGCCACTTCGGGTTTCCTAAACCGTGGTATAGGATACCTGCCTTCGCTCACATCGGAAATGCTGGCATCAGCCGAGGAGTCACAAATTGTGCAGACGGCAAAAGCTAACCCCAATAAAATTGTGGTAAATTATAAAAATCAAACAAGGACTTTTACCCAAAATGCCTATCACGAACTAATGGTAATCACGGGCGGGGACACTGTGCCGTCGGCAATTTTAATTTATCCTGCAACATTTGAGGCAAAAGAGGGTATAAAAGCCCACCTCAACACCTTTAATATAGGTAAAAGTGAGGATGAGGAGCTGCGCTACAACGACCCGTCCGAAAGCATAATAGAGTCCACTTCCCGTTTAATCGATACGGTATCTTTCATTCTAACTGCATTTGCCTCCATATCCCTAGTTGTTTCGTCCATTATGATAGGGATAATCACCTATGTATCGGTAATAGAGCGCACCAAAGAAATAGGGATACTGCGAAGTATTGGGGCAAGGCGGATAGATATCAGCCGAGTATTTAATGCCGAAACAGTGATAATAGGATTTACCGCAGGTGTGCTTGGGGTGATACTTACCTATGCGCTATCTGTACCTGCAAACAATATTATTTACAATCAAGTGGATGTAGAGGGCATAGCAAAACTTCCATTTTCCACCGCATTTATATTGATAGGAGTGAGTATGCTGCTCACCTTTATTGCAGGAATAATACCGAGCTATATAGCTGCCAAAAAAGACCCCGTGGTGGCGCTTAGGTCGGAATAAAGAGTGCGTTTTTAAAAAAACAGCAGGCAATGCAAAAGCAAAAACTTTGCTAGCAGCCCTTTAGCAAAAACAGATATTATATGTTGATTATTAGCTTTTTGTGTTGTGACAATCTAGATTTTTCACGGTGGGGGCGGTGATAATTTCGCCGTCTATGGTAAACCTTGAGCCGTGACAGGGGCAATCCCACGATAAAGTATCCGAATTAAACGATAGTCTGCACTTCAAATGTGCGCAAAGCGGGGAGCAGATATGGAGCATACCCTTTTCATCTTTATAAACCGCCTTTGTTTTCCCCTTGTAGCAGACTATTCCGCCCTCGCCGTTTTTAAGCTTTTTGTATGACTTAACGGCAGGCAGCAACGGCATTATAGCTAGGTGCAAGATAGTAACTGCGGTGTTTTTTAAATAGTTTGCAATGCCCGAAAGTTTTCTTTGCGGGCTAAAAAGATATTCTAAGTGGTTTTCTCTGCCGCAAATCATATCGGTAATTAGTCCTGACGCAAGCATTGCGTTGGTCATCCCCCACTTATTAAATCCACTAATCACAAATATATCCCGTGACTTTTTGGAGTAGTAGCCTACAAAGGGCAATCTGTCAAAAGTGATGCAATCGTTTGCCGCCCAAAAATGGGTAGCTGTTCCGTTTTCGCTAAGGTGGCGAAAGCGCTCATATAGCCGCTTGTCTTTGCCGCTTGTCTTTTCCCGTCCCGAACGATGGTCAAGCCCGCCTGTAATTATGCCGCCCTTTGCGTTGCGGCAGGTAAGCCCGTTTTCGCCTATGCTTTGGTACATTCCCCCTATGTCGCCAACCCTGTCCGTCTGTACCGCATAGGATGCGGATTTATACATTCTCAAAAAATACAGCCCAGGGAAATCTATGATTGGAAAGTTTGTCGCTATTACAATTTTTTCCGCCTTGATTTTTATATTTCCCGCATAAAGGATATTTTTTTTAAAATCCACATCGGTTATTCGTGTGTTTTCAAAGACTTCAAAGTTTTGGGGGAGTGCGCCCAAAAACTTGAGCGGCTCAAAGATTGCTTGTTCTTTCAAGCGAATTGCCCCCGTCATTTTGTATCCTAGCAGTTCGGGCGCATCCAAATATTCAACATCCGCCCCTATCGCCTTTAAAGCTCGGTACTCGGCTTTGAGTTCGCTTGTTCCTTTGGCGGCATAAATATATCCGTCCTGCATCTCAAAACCGCAATCTATCCCGTACCGCTCTACCATATCACGGTAGGCAAAAATTGCCTCCTGCCCTGCACGAAAATACAGACCTGCATTTACTTCGGAATCCTTAATGAGTTGGCTATAAGTGTTGCCTTGCAATGTGCTTATGTGTGCGGTGGTGTTTTGGGTTACCCCTGCCAACAATGCGCCCGCCTCAACCAAAGTCACCCTCTTGCCGTGTTCGGCAAGGCGGAATGCCGTAAGATATCCGGCAATTCCGCCCCCGACCACAACGATATCCCTCTCGATATCCGTCTTTAATGCGTTTTGCTCCTCAAAACGCCTATCTTTAACCCAAATTGATTGCATTATAATTATTATCTTTATTTATCTATTATTTATACGATATTTTTTGCTCTCAATTGACTTTTAAGTGGGTTTTGCGTTATCATATTTTTATAAAGCAAAACGCAAGGCGCAATTTATCCCGTAAATACGCACTATATAAAACGCAAGGCGCAATTTATCCCGCAAAAGACGCACTATATAAATGGATATAAAAATGGAAAGACCTATTTCAAAAAAGAAAAAAATTATCATTATCACTTTGAGCATATTGCTAATTATCGCCATAGCGGGCGGCACAATTTTTTTTACAGGCGCTTGGAAACCTATGTATAGAGAAATAAAAACCCAATCATTCCGAATTGCAAACCGCAACATCCAAACGGGCGAAGTTGTCTTTACCGGTGACAGTATCACCGAACTGTGTGACTTAGGTCAATTTTATCCAAATATCACCGCCTATAACCGAGGCATTAGTGCAGACACCACCGAGGGGCTGCTAAAGCGTATGGATGAGAGCATATTCGACCTTGCTCCCAAAGTTATAGTGCTTTTAATAGGGATAAACGACCTTGCTTTTTTTGGCAAGAGCGAGGATGAAGTGCTGGTTAACTACCGCAAGATTCTCTCACAAATTGCCGATAGATTGCCAACTGCGGCAGTGATTATACAGTCGGTTTACCCCGTAAATAGCCAAATGTACAAGGACGAAGTATTTTTCCACCCAGAAAAAATAGTGCGCCTAAACACGGGGCTTAGCGCTCTTGCCGAGGAGTTTTCTTATACCTATGCTAACATA
>JBAZCO010000027.1:0-16875 GCA_041654915.1 Clostridia bacterium
TATTACTTTGCGGGTGTAGCCGGGCATCTCTCCCGGATATGGGGTTACATAGCTGTCCACGGGAGAACTGTATTGTATGCTTTGGATAAACGAAATTAGCTCATCACGAGTATCAAACTTTATTGCTCGTATTGTGTCTTTGGGAGCAGTTGCTAAAACGGGACTAACTTCGTAGCCAATTGATGAAAAGGCATACCCTGCCAATACGCTTGTTTTGAGTGCCGCCTCTACCGTTTGCGGAGCAACAAAAAAACCTTGAAATAATGGGAGATACGATGCGCTATATGAGCCGATTTCTATCCCTAGCGAAGGCGCAGTTAAACGGTTTGCAATGCGGTCAATTAAATGTGCTTTGCCGGCTATATATCCCCCTGTTGGCGCAAGTCCGCCACCCGGATTTTTAATAAGTGAGCCTGCTATTACATCGGCATCTGCCTCAATAGGCTCTTCTTTTTCTACAAATTCACCATAGCAATTATCGACAAAAACTATGCTTTTGGGCGCAAGTTTGCGTAAATATGCAATTATTGAGCGCAATTGCTCAACAGAAAATGCCTCTCGCCACGAGTATCCCCTTGAACGGGTAATGAAAATAACAGTGGGTTGCTTTTTTGCTAAATATTTCGCTATTGCCTCTCTGTCGAATGTGTTATTTGTCTTTAGCGGTAGCATATCGTAGGATATATCATAGTCTTTTAGTGACCCTATCCCCTCGCCATAAATAACCTTGTTTAATGTGTCGTACGGCTTGCCGCTAATGCATAGCAACGAATCCCCTGACTTGAGCAGCCCAAACAATGTAACGGTAAGCGTGTGTGTGCCGCTTGCAAGGTGGGTGGAAACTATCGCCTTTTCTGCTTTGAAAGCATCAGCAAAAACCCTTCCCAAAGCGGAGCGCTGGCTGTCATCATAGCCGTACCCTGTGGTTGGATAAAAGTGCCTGTCGGCAATTTTGTTTTTTCTAAACGCATCCAATACTTTTTTTTGATTGAATAAAGAAATATCCTCTAGTTCAAGGAACACTTCTTTTGCATTTTTTTCGGCTGAATCTATTATTTGTTTTGCTCTTTGCATTTGATTTTCTCCGCAAGTATTATAAATTAGAGAGTATTTAATAGTAATTTTGCTATTATATCCGTATGCTTGTCTATATCGGACGAATTTGCTATGGTTATCTTATTTGTTAGTTCATATTGATTGTTAAACCAAGTTTCTTGTCGCTTAGCATAAGCACGAGTATTCTTTTTAATCAAATCTGCCACCTCGGGAATTGATAAATTCCCTTGAAAATAGCCCGCCCATTCTTTATAGCCTATCCCCTGCATAGACTGCATACTAAAATCTATTCCACTTTTTAGCAAGCGTTCTACTTCGCTTTCTAGTCCTAGAGATATCATTTTGTCTACACGCTCGTTAATTCTCGCATAGAGTGCGGCACGGGAAGGAGCATTTAGCACATATATTTTATAGGGACGCAGTAGAGTTTTGGGTGTGTTTTGCGAAGAGAAAGAACCTTTGCACATTGTTACGGCAAGCGCTCTAACCAGACGGCGAGTGTTGTTTGGGTGTATTTTTTGCGCCGCCTCGAAGTCTAGCATTGCAAGTTTGCTGTGAAGATGCAAAGCGCCGTGCAATTCCAACTCCGTTTTTAATTGGCTCTCCAGCTTCTTGTTTCTTTCTGCTCCATACTCTAGGGAAAACAATAATGAATTTATATAAAAGCCCGTTCCACCGACAACCAAAGCTATTTTCTTATCATTTTCTATGTTTATTATTGCTTTTTCTGCCGAATCACGGTAATCTACAACAGTAAAAGGCGTGCTTGGCTTGGCAATATCTATACAATGCTGCACCACCCCTATTTCGCTGTCGCTTGCTTTTGCCGTGCCGATATCCATACCCTGATATATTTGCATAGAATCGGCGGATATGATATCTGTATTTAGTTTTTTTGCAAGGGATGCGGCAAAATCTGTCTTGCCTGACGCTGTTGACCCACCAACTATCACCAACATTACAATTTTCTCCTAAACAATTTTTCTATTTCCAGCTTGGTATAGGATATGTATGCAGGTCGCCCGTGGGGGCATTTTAGAGGTATTGAATTATTGAAAAAGTAGTCGATTATAAAGGCAATTTGCTCCTCGCTAAGAGAGTCGCCGCCCTTGATTGCCGCCTTGCAAGCAGATTGCATTAGTTTAGGTTTAATTAATCCGCTAATCGACACTTTTTTTCTGCCGTACTGCTCATTTATGTCCGCCATAAAGCTAGATAAGTTAATATCTGTTAGAATGAGCGGCGTTGCGTTTATCTTGATGCTGTTACTCCCAAAAGATTCTATTTCAAATCCAATTTCTTCAAGTTCGGGAATTATTTCTTCTATTAAGGCTATTTCGGATGGAGTTCCCTCATAAATATAAGGAAATAGCATTGGTTGCACATGTGCCTCCCCTATTTCAACTTGTTCTACAAGTTTATCATATAGGATGCGCTCGTGCGCCGCATGTTGGTCGATTATCAAAAATCTATCCTCAATTTCCACTATCAAATATGTAGAAAACAGTTGCCCTATTATTTTGTATCTTGCAAAAGCAGAGTTTTTACTATTAGCTTGTATGTTTTGCGGCTCTGTAATGCCTTGGCTAGAAGTATCCACTTGCTGAGGTGTTTTTTTTCGCTCATTAATAATTTCTGCTGCCCCTAAGATTGTTGTCGATTCGGCAACTCTTGCGTTTTTATTATTGGCTTGTTGCATTTCTATAAGCGCAAGATACTCGGATATATCAATTGCTTGAGCGCCCTCTGCGTTTTGTTTAGGCTGTGCTGTTTGTGATGCAGCATTTATAAGCGCCTCTATCTTGGAGTTAGTATTTTCTAATTTTTTGTCATTATCATCTTGAATAAAATCAGCCGCCGCAGTCTTTTTATGCAACTCTTGCGCTGTATCTTGCCTAATTGTGTTACCCGCAGAAAACTGACTGGTTATTTTTTGCTCATATACATCCAATGTATACTTTACTGCTTGATATACAGACCCATACACCTCTCTTGGATAGGCAAAGCGCACTTCTTTTTTGTTAGGATGAACATTTATGTCCACTTCGTCAAACGGCATAACAATATTGATGATAAATACGGGAAATTGC
The DNA here is from genome assembly GCA_041654915.1 of Clostridia bacterium. Classification (GTDB taxonomy): domain Bacteria; phylum Bacillota; class Clostridia; order Christensenellales; family DTU072; genus JBAZCO01. The sequence goes on from JBAZCO010000027.1 coordinate 3,147, forward strand.
CGCTGCATCATCCTTTCGCCATAAGCGTTTTGTATTGTGTGGGATATGGTTTGGTCAAAAATCACCCTGCCGTTTAGGATAACTGTTTGCAAGGTGCGGTTGCTTTTGTATAGTTCGCCTCGACCAATATAGCCCGATATGCGTATTTTATTATCCGCATCCTCTATTGGAATGAGAAAGTCAGTAACCTCTGCCGTATAAATTGCGATTATCGCATCCCACAATCCTTTTCCGCTTGAGGAATATATTAGCTTTTCATCAGAATAATAATCAAATGCTACAAGAGGGTTAGCAAGGATGAGCTTTGCCATAAGCGCAGTTATCGTGCCGCCCTCGCCTTTTGAGGTTTTTAAAAACTTGTAGCGTGCGGGAGTATTATAAAATAATCCATTTACTGCTATTGAAGTACCTCTATTGAAAGCTAAATCACGCACAGTTGTTCCGCTTGCGTTTGATATTAGCTCCGCCCCTGTTTCTGACTTGTAGTATTTTGACTTTATTTCTAATTCGCTAACAGCGGAAATGCTTGCCAAAGCCTCCCCTCTAAACCCAAGAGTAGAAATATGGTTTAAGTCCTCAGCTTGGGATATTTTGCTTGTTGCATGCGCCAATATAGCGTTAACCAACTCATCTTTGGGTATGCCGCTGCCGTTGTCGGAAACCTCTATTGATTTTATACCGCCGTTTTCTATGCGGACACTTATTTGGTCTGCGCCTGCATCAATGCTGTTTTCCACAAGCTCTTTTACAACAGCAGACGGATTTTCTACCACCTCACCTGCCGCAATTTTATTGTATATGGAGCTATCTAATAAGTTTATTTTCATTTACCTTTCCTCTTGGGGCTACTAACAACAGCTTTCTTTTTTAGGTCGGACAAAATTGTAAGCGCTTGCATGGGGGTACAGCTGTCAATATCAATATCAACAAGCGTCTTTTGAATCTCGTTTAAGCTTGTATTTTCCTCAAAAAACCCTATTTGGTCTATGGGGACAGCATCCTCCGACGGGTTAGCGGTGAGCCGTTTGTTTAACTCACCCGTTAGGTTGTGGGTCTGTTCAAGGGCGGCAATGATATCCCTTGCCCGCTCGGTAACCCTGCTGTTTACGCCTGCAAGAGCGGCGACCTCGATACCAAAACTTTTGCTTGCGCCGCCACGGGCTATTTTATATAGGAATGTGATGCCGTCTTTACTTTCTTTTATAAGTATGCGGTAGTTTTTTACATCGGGAATTAGTGTTTCCAATTCGCTTAACTCGTGATAGTGTGTTGCAAAAAGCGTTTTTGCTTTTATCTTAAAAGAGATATACTCAACTATCGCCCACGCAATTGCAAGCCCGTCCAAAGTGGAAGTGCCACGCCCAATTTCGTCAAGAATCAGCAAGCTTTTTTCGGTTGCGTTGTTTAGGATATCCGCCATTTCCGTCATTTCTACCATAAAAGTACTCTGCCCGAAAGCAAGGTTGTCACTTGCTCCTACCCTAGTAAAAATTCTGTCCACCACGGATATTTCGGCACTTTTTGCAGGCACAAAACATCCGATATGCGCCATTAGCACAATAAGCGCTGTTTGGCGCATATAGGTACTCTTACCCGCCATATTAGGACCCGTAACTATTAACATTCTGCCAAAATCATCTATTTGAGTGTCGTTAGCGACAAAGTCGACAGTACGATTTATTGTTTCTACAACAGGATGCCTGCCTTCTTTAATCACTATGTGAGTAATGTTAGATGAAACTTTGGGACGGGAATAGCGATTGGTAAGAGCTATACTTGCAAATGAATAAAGCACATCTAGCTCCGCTAGCGCTTGCGCATTGGCTTGAATAACTTTTATAACGGAAAGCAGCGCCTCTTTGATTTCGGCATAGAGCCGTTCCTCTAATTTTTGCGCATTTTCCTCTGCATTTAATATCAGAGTTTCCATTTTTTTAAGCTCTTCGGTAAAAAAACGCTCGCCAGAGGTTAATGTTTGCTTTCTTTCGTAGCGATAGGGAACAAGCGATTGGTTGGATTTGGATACTTCAATATAATAGCCAAATACACGGTTAAATCCCACTTTAAGATTTTTTATTCCTGTAAGCTCCCGCTCCTTTGCCTCATATTCCGCCATCCATTTTTTAGCCGAACTTTGGGCAGAACGATATGTATCTAACTCCGAGTTATAGCCACTTCTAATCACTCCGCCGTCTTTTAGGGTTAGGGGCGGGTTGTCGTTTAAAGATAGCTGCAAAAGTTTGGCTACTTGCGGGAGCGCATCCAAGCGAGAGTGCAAACTAACCATATATTCTGACTTGAGCTTGGATAAAAACTGCTTAATATTGGGAATTTCCTCAAGCGAAACTTGTACCCCATTGCACTCACGAGGATTTATTGTATTGTAAGCAATTTTATTTGAAACACGCTCTATATCTCTGATGTTGCCAAGTATATCACCAAGCTTATCTAGTACGGCGGGTTGTTTTATTAATTCTTCCACCGCATCTAGCCTGCGATTGATATCCTTGGGGTTTTGAAGTGGCTCAAGAATCCATTTTTTTATACATCTTGCGCCCATATTCGTCTTTGTGCGGTCGATTACACCCAGCAAGCTACCGTGTTTTGCTTTATCTGATAGTGTTTCAAGAAGTTCTAGGTTTCTTTTTGCCCGATAGTCTATATACATATATTCGCCAGAGCGTATAGTTTTGGGCGTCAAAAGGTTGGATAACAGGCGTTTTTGAGTTGATTCTACATATTGCAATAGTCCGCCTAATGCAGAAACAGCGTGCGAACCTTGCTCTAACCCAAGGGCGGCAATATTGTTTACTCCATATAGACGGGTGAGTATTTTGGCGGCGCTGTCGCTATCAAAAGAATATTCAAAGTATGCTTGCGGCTTGGGCAGTCTGCCTTGAACAACAGATTCATAATCACTTATAATACGATACCCTTCGCTGTTTGCAATTATTTCGCTTGGCGCTGTTGTAAGCAAGTACCCCTCTATATCATCTCCTATTGGAGAAACACGAATTTCCCCCGTAGAAATATCGGCATAGGCAATTGCCGCCGCATTTTTTCTAACAAAAACAGATGCCAGATAGTTATTAGATGCACCCTCAAGCATACTTTCCTCATTGACAGTACCTGGGGTTATCACACGAACAACATCCCGCTTTACCATACCTTTTTGGTCGGCGGGGGTGGTTAGCTGTTCGCAAATGGCAACTTTTTTCCCAAGTTTTACTAGCTTGGCAATATAGCCCTCTACTGCGTGATAAGGCACACCGCACATTGGCGCTCTTTCGCTAATACCGCAATCCCTGCCCGTCAAGGTGAGGTCTAGGAGGCGGGACGCCTCAACTGCATCATCAAAAAACATCTCGTAAAAGTCGCCAAGCCGATACAGCAAAATCGCATCGGGATACTCATCTTTTACCGACATATAATGCGCCATCATCGGCGATAATTTTTCTCTCATTAAATTAAAACCCCCCATAGTGACGATGACTTAGCTTTATTTATTTTTACATTGACAAATTGTCCTATTAATTCTTTGCCGCCCATAATGTTAACAAGCCTGCCCCCCTCTGTTCTGCCGCAAACCGAGCCTTGTGTCTTGCCCTCTGACTCCACCAAAACTTCGTAGACATTGCCGATATGAGCGGCGCTATCCTCTTTGGTTATCTTATTTTGGAGCGCAATTAGGCGGGTGATTCGGTCTTTTTTAACCGAATAAGAAAGTTGTTCTGCCTTAGCTGCGACAGTACCCTTTCTTGAGGAGTATATAAAAGTGAAAGCATTGGAGTAGCGTACTTTTTCTACCAAGTCAAGAGTGAATAAAAAGTCGTCCTCGGTTTCACCCGGGAAACCCACCATTATATCGGTGGTGATGCCGGGATTGTTTAATTTGGATTTGATTAAATCTATTAAACTGAGATATTGCTCACGGGTGTATTTGCGATTCATCGCCTTTAAAACTGCATTGCTCCCTGCCTGCACGGGTAAATGTATACCGTTGGGAATGTTGGGATTTGATGCAATTACAGACACTAACTCCTCTGTAAAATCTTTGGGATGCGAAGTCATAAAACGCAAGCGGAACTTGTAAGGCAAGCGTGCAATTGTATCAAGCAATTTGGGGAAAGTATAGCCGTCGTTTCGGTCATTGCCATAACTATTAACATTTTGTCCAAGCAGCGTGATTTCTTTATAGCCTTCTTTTAGCAGTGATTCAGCCTCACTTATTATTAAGCTTGGCTCTCTGCTCCTCTCTCTGCCACGCACATAGGGAACTATACAGTAGGTGCAGAAGTTGTCGCAACCATACATAATATTTATCCAAGCATTTATGCCAGACGAACGGAAAACAGGAACATTTTCGTCCACTTGCTTGTCTAGGGGTGCGGTTTCGTATATTTTTAAGCGCTTTTTCCCTTCATAAGTAAGCAGTTCTTTTATTTTTTCGCCCAGCAGAGAGGCATTGGCTGTGCCAAGCACAATATCTACGAAGGGGAATTTAGCTTTTAGATTATCGGCTGCGCCATCTTGTTGGGTCATACAGCCAACCACGGCAATAATAAGTTCTTTATTATTGGCTTTGAGAGATTTGAGCGCCCCGATATTCCCATATATTTTTGCCTCGGCAGTATCACGAATGCAACAAGTGTTGAAAACAATGATATCTGCATCATCTATACTTTTAGCAGGTGTGCAATTTAAGCTAGACAGGATGCCTGCAAGCTTTTCGGAGTCATGCACATTCATCTGACAGCCATAAGTCTCTATTTTATATTTTAAATTCATATATTAATTATATATCATTATTGTTCTCATTTTCAAGCATAAACATATGCAAATGTATAAATTTGGGTTTGGTTATTATACTAAGCTTGATGAAAGCCCAAAAGAAAACAAAAAATGTCGTCATAGTATTCTTGATTAGCGTACTTTTTATAATACTTTGCCTTGGCGGAGCGGTTTTTTTCATCACTAAAGGCACAAAGCTTGATGCAAATGCCATAGTTAGCCCTTCGGCTAAAGCCATTATGTACGACAACGAAGGGCGAGAAATAAAATACTCGTCCTCTCTTTCTGCCTACACTGACTACGAAAACATAAGCCCGCACATAATAGATGCTTTTGTCGCCTTGGAGGACAAGCGCTTTTATAATCACCACGGGATAGATTTAATTAGAGTCGCAGGTGCAGGAATAAGCAATATTAAGGCAGGATATATGAGGGAAGGCGGCTCAACAATCACCCAACAGCTTGCAAAAAATACATTATTAACTAATGAAAAGACCTACCAAAGAAAGTTGAAAGAGGCAAAACTTGCATTACAAATTGAAAAAGAGTTTGAAAAGTCGGAAATACTTGCTATGTATTTGAACGCTATATATTTTGGCGGAGGAATTTATGGAATAACAAGGGTGTGCGATGAACTCTACGGTAAGACACCGCTGGAAATCAGCTTGCCAGAGGCGGCAATAATTGCGGGAATAGTAAAAAACCCAAGAGATTACTCCCCGCTCACCTACCCAGAAAAAGCTGAGGAGAGAAAAAACCTTGTCTTGCGATTAATGCGGGAGCAAGGTAAGATTAGCGAAAGCGAGTATGAAACTGCTATAAATTATACCTACACCCCTGTCGATACCCCAAAATCTTATTATTCCTATCAGTCTGCCGCCATAGAGGAAGCGGCGGAAAAATTAAGTATTAGCGAAAAAGCTGTGATTACTGATAATTACCAAATATATACCTATCAAAATCCACGGGAGCAAATAATTTTGGAAGGGCTGTTTAAAGGGGGGACTTGTGAGGCGGAAAAAGCCGATTACGCCGCCTTGGTTGCCGATAATAAAAGCGGCGGAGTGAGTGCATACTGCTCCAACTTTAATATGTCCGTGCTAAAAGTCCGCCGTCAGCCCGGCTCGGCAATTAAGCCGATTGCCGTATATGCGCCCGCATTAGATGCGGGGTATATTTCTCCCGCTACCCCTATTCTTGATGAAAAAACAGACTTTGGCGGTTATACGCCCGCTAACTATGCCAATTACTATGCGGGTTGGACAGATATAAGCGAGGCTGTTAGACGCTCTAGCAATGTCGTCGCTGTGCGCATTGCCCATGAGATTGGCATTGATTATTGCAAGTATATGGGAGAACAAGCTGGACTTAAATTTGAGGATGAGGACGGTCTTGCCCTTGCTTTGGGAGGAATGACAAACGGCGCAACCATACCTGAAATCACTTCGGCATATATGACACTTGCCAACTCGGGGCAGTATAGACCAATAACATTTATTAGGGAAATAAAGCTAAACGGCAAAACAGTGTATAAAGATAAAAGTGAACAAAAAGAGGTGTTTTCTGCGGAAAGTTCCTATTTAATGACAGATATGCTAATAGAAACCGCCAAATACGGAACAGCAAAGAAGTTGTCGGATTTGCCGTTTGATGTTGCATCCAAAACGGGAACGGTGGGGCGTGGCAGTGGAGATAAGAATAGTGATGCTTGGAATTTATCCTACACCACCCAAAATACTGTCTGCGTGTGGTATGGCAGCTTATCCAATGATGAAAATAATATGCCTGCGAAAAATGTTACGGGGGGAGCGCACCCCACAATTCTTGCCAAAGCAATACATCAAAACTTGGGAGTTCCCGATTCTTTTACCAAACCGAACGGTATAGTGTCTGCCGAAATTGATACCTATGCGCTAGATACAGAGCATTTATTGGTTTTGGCAGCGGCATCCACCCCAAAGGAATATAGAAAAGAGCGCTTATTTGATGAATCATATTTGCCGAATGCAGTTTCTACCTGTTTTGATGATGTGATTCCCAAAGACCTAAGCGCAGTTTTAGAAAACGGTAATACCGCAATAAGACTTACCCCAAAAGCTAACTTTATTTATAAGGTATACAAGACAAACGGGGAATCACCCCTATTATTAGCTACCATTGAGCATCAAGACAGTTATTTTTGTGTTATTGATGAGCATACAAACTTTGGGCTAAACAGCTACTTTATAACGGCAGAAACTTCTGAGGGCGTAGAGTGCGCCAAAAGTCCGCAAATAAATATTTTGTCTTTTAAATTATTTTAAAAAATTCTTGAGAATATGCTATTGTTATATTTCAGCTTGCTTAATGTTTGCAAAAGCCTCATCTATAAGTTCGGATATATTTAGCTTGCTTTCATAATGTTCGGCATCCTTAATTTTAGGGCGGATTACTGGGTTCTTAGGCAAAAATACCGTACAACAGTCCTCATATGGGCGAATACTGATATCAAAGGTATCTATACGCTTGGCTGTTGTTATAATTTCTTCCTTGTCACTGCCTATTAGCGGACGGAATACAGGCATATTGACCACAGAGTCGGTTACGCTTATGCTTTCTATTGTTTGGCTTGCTACTTGCCCCAAGCTTTCGCCCGTTATCAGCGCAAGTGCCTCATTTTGCCTAGCAAAACGCTCGGCTATCCGCATCATAAACCTACGCATAATAGTTATCATATATTCCGCAGGGCAATGCTCATGAATAGCATATTGTATTTGAGTAAACGGTACTATATAAACTTCAATATCTGGTATATAAGGCTTTAGTTTTGCTGCAATATCCAATACTTTTTGCAAGGCAAGCTCGCTTGTATACGGATAACTATGGTAGTGAACAGCAGCAATTTTCAACCCTCGCTTTGCCATTTGATAGGCGGCTACCGGGCTATCTATCCCGCCAGAGAGCAGTAAGACCGCCTTGCCGCCCGTTCCCGCAGGCAAGCCGCCTGCACAGATAATCTTTTCGTAAAATAAATATGAGTAACCGTTGTCACGCAAATCTATATTTAATTCAAAATCAAAATTAAACAAATCTACCTTTAGGTTGGGGGCTTGGAATAGCATATAGCCGCCCACTTGAGCCGCTATATCCATAGAGCGCAAGGGAAATCTTTTGTCTGCACGCTTAACACTAACCCGAAATGTGCCGCTTTTAGGGGAGATATCCGCCGCCGCTTGCGAAATTTCCTCTATGCTAGATTTAACCTTGAGCGCCGAACTAAGGCTATGCAGTCCAAACACTTTTTTTAGCCGTGAAATAATCTCGGGAGCGTCATCGCTAGCAAATTCCTCTACAAAGTAGCGCCCCCTTTCTTTAATGAATTTATATTCTATGCCGTCTAAGGACTTCTTTATTGCCCTTACCAGCATACTCTCAAAAAAGCTGCGGTTATTCCCCTTTAGAAATACTTCGCCGTATCTTAGCAATATTGTATTTATTCTATTTGCCGCCATATTTTTCAAGTTCCTCATATATTTTAATAAATTCCTCTGCAAAAACCTTAGCCTCATCCAGCGTGTTTTCACCCGAAAAGCTTAAGCGAACTATGCCGTCACGATAGCTGTCTTGCAGCATAAGCGCATCTGCAATTCGCTTTTCTGCCTTGCCCGAGGAGCAAGCACTGCCCGTGCCGATTAGCATATCCCTCTTCTCCAATGCGTGCTGCATAACTTCGCCTCTAACTTTAGGCAAGGAGAATGTTAATATGAAATAAGAGGAGTTTTCGTCTGAAATAGGCAAAAAACCGTCTATTTGAGAAAGTGTGCCAAGTAGATATTCTTTAATTTGTGCAACTCTTTGGGTGCGTGCGGTTAAGTTTGATATGCAGTCCTCTGCCGCATTGGCAAGGGAAATTATTCCTCCTGTGTTTTCGGTGGATGAGCGCAAGCCCCCCTCTTGTCCGCCGCCAAAGAGCCTTGGGGCAAGTCCTACTCCTTTTTTTACAAACAGCGCTCCCGCTCCCTTTACTCCGTGAATTTTGTGGGCGCTTATTGAATACAAGTCCACACCCATCGCCTGCAAGTTTACAGTTATCTTTCCTACTGCCTGCACGCCGTCACTATGAAAAACCACCTTGGGGTTAATAGATTTTGCAATGTGACAAAGCTTGCCAATATCGTTTATTGCGCCTGTTTCATTATTTATATGCAATATAGATATTAAAGCGGTGTTTATGCTGACAAGTCGGGAAAATTCCGCCTCATCCACCCTGCCTGCTCTGTCGGTAGGACAAATTAGTATATTGTAGCCCTGTTGCTTTAGTTCCATTGCCGAGGCATATATTGCAGAATGTTCCGCCGCCGAAATTATAATCTCTGCTCCCCGTCTTTTCCTAGTGCCAAACATAGCTAAGTTATCACTTTCTGTACCGCCTGCGGTGAAAATTATATTCCCCTCGCCTCTTAACAGTATTAAAAGTTTGCGGCGGGCGCTTTCCAAATCGTTTTTTACCTCAATCCCTTTGCGATAGCGTGCGGAAGGATTAAAGAACTTCTCCCTTGCATAATAAGCTAATGTGCTTGCTGTCTTTTCGCTTGCCGCTGTTGTTGCCGCATTGTCAAAATAAATCATTGTATCCTCTACTTGTTTTGGGCTTGTCACTTGTTTAAAATTACAACTGTAACGCCTCTGCCGCCCTCGTCATACCCGCCGTCACGACTGCTTTTTACTCCCGAGTGTGATTTTAGGTGGCGCTTTACCGCCTCTCTAAGCTTGCCCGTGCCATGCCCGTGTATGATTCGCACTTCGTTTACTCCCGACATAAGCGCACTATCTAGATAGTCGTTTAAATTGTGTACTGCCTCCATTGTGTTTTGTCCAATAAGATTGAGTTCGGGGCTAAAGCTTTCGTTCTTTAAGTCACGGGAAGGCGCTTTGAATACCTTTTGCGGTTGATTTTCTTTGGATTTCAGTTTCATAAGGTCGTCTAACTTAAAGCCGGAACGCAATCGCCCAAGTTTGACAATGGCACTGCCTTTTATATGGTTGACTTCTGCTACAATGCCTTCCACCTTTAGTGTTTTAATAAAGACCGTGTCGCCCTCTCTAATTTCACCGTCCGCCTCCTCTCCAAACCCGCTAAACTCATTATCCTCCATTATCACATACTTGCCAAGTGCCTTGCGTAAGCGGCGTGCCTCAAATAAGTTGGCATCGGTGGGGTCGTCCAATAACGACTTTAAGGTGTCTATGATTTCGTTAGCATCCTCCATAGCCTCCTCTACTAGTCGCTTTGTTTCCTTTTTTACATTTTCATTTAGCTTTTCCCGCTGTGCAAACAAGCGGTTGCGCTCTTTTTGCGCATTTAAGTTTATTGTTTGAGCCTCGTCAAGAAGCAAACGGGTTTTCCTTTCATTTTCCTCTGCATTGCGCCTTGCAATTTCCAAAGAATTAAGTACATTCTCAAATGCCAATTTGCCGTCACTGATTCCCTCTTGAGCCGCCCCTATTATTGTTGGGTTTAAACCCAGTTTTTTTGCAATAAGTATTGCATTGGATGCCCCCGGCGTACCTATCACCAACCTATAAGTGGGATTGTATGTCACGGGGTCGAAGTCCATACTTGCATTTTCTGCCCGCTCTGTGACTACGGCATATTCTTTAAGCTCGTTGTAGTGAGTGGTTATCACCGCTTTTGCCCCGCTTTGCTTGATGAACGAGGAAAGTGCCACAGCAAGGGATGCGCCCTCTGTTGGGTCAGTGCCTGCGCCTAGTTCGTCCAAAAGTACAAGAGATGTGCTGTCTAGTTTATTGGTAATGCGCACAATATTTGTCATATGAGAGGAAAAAGTGGATAAGTTCTGCTCTATACTCTGCTCATCGCCGATATCGGAAAAAACATTTGTGAACACGGATAGCTCCGCCTCTTTTGCAGGCACATATAAGCCCGACATTGCCATAAGCGACAGCAGTCCAACTAGTTTGAGAGCAACGGTTTTACCACCTGTATTAGGTCCTGTTACAAACAGCATATCAAACTCATCCCCTAGACGGATATTGGTTGGCACAACTTTTTCCTCGGAGATGAGCGGATGCCTGCCTTGATAGATATTGATGTATCCCTTATTATTAATTATTGGCTTTATTGCTTTGGTTGCAGCGGCATACTTAGCTTTTGCAAATATCACATCCAAGTCGGTAATGCGGCTATAACTCTGCCTAATATCCTCAACCGTTGCACTCACCCGCATGGTAAATGTGCGAAGAATCTGTTCAATTTCCCGCTCTTCCTCTAATATATGTGTTTTTAAGGTATTGTTCATCTCTACAATCACCATAGGTTCTACATAGAGTGTCTGCCCTGATGCGCTTTGGTCGTGAATTAGTCCGGGTATCATACTCCTATATTCCGCTTTAAGCGGTATTACAAACCTATCGTTTCTAATAGTGACGATATTGTCTTGTATATACTTGGAATATGCGGATGAATTTACATAGCTATAAAGCTTTGCCTTTATAGCCTCACCCGTGCGCTTAATTTTTGAGCGAATATTGCGAAGTGCGGGCGATGCAGAGTCATGCATTTCCGATTCAGATATTATAGCCTTGTCAATATCTTCCTCTAGAGTTTTATCGGTAAAAATTCCGCCCGCTATACTCCTAATAAGCTTGATATTTTCGTCGGGGACTTTTAAAATGCTTGCCTTTATATTGCGTGCAACCCGCAATATGCGTGACACTTTGAGCAGCTCCCCCATATTGAGAACAGACATAACATCCGCTTTATCTAGTATCCCCGATACATCGTCAAACGCAAAAGACGGGCTTATCGAAAACTCATAAAGCACCCTATCCGCCTCGTACACTTCGGTGAGTTTTTTTTCAATCTCCGTTGGGTCGGCAAGCGGTTTAATATCATTTATTGCCGCCCGTGCCGGCACAGATGATGCATATGTGGCGGCAAAAGACAATATTTTACTAAATTCAAGCGCTTTTATCGTTTTTTCATCCATAAGGTTACCCTATCTTAATACTGCTCCAACACCTTTAAGGGCGTCAAGAATATTTTCCACTCCCCTGTTGATATCGGAATCGGTGAGTGTCTTGCTGTCGCTTAGGAAAATCAGCCTAATGGCAACACTCTTATACCCACTTTCTATTTGGTCGCCGAAATACACATCAAATATTTCCGCCTCTCTCAATATATCACCGCCAGCAGAGCGTACGGCTTTTAGTATATCGGCTGCGCTTAGCGTTGTGCGTGCAACCACCGCTAAATCCCTTTCTGATGCTTGATACTTAGACAGCGTCTTGAATGGCTCGGTGAATGCCGCATTTTTAACAATATATTCAGCATCCAACTCCGCATAATACACTCGCTTATCTAGTCCGTAATTTTCGCTAACAAGGTCGGACACCTCGCCCAAATAGCCTATAGTATACCCGTCCTTAACAGAAACCACCTTGGCAGTCCTGCCCGCTTGGAGATAGCAAACTTCGCCCACCTCAAAATCTGCATCTATGCGCAAAACATATAATAGTTCCTCTACTATCGCTTTAAAGCTGTAAAAGTCCTCGCCAAACGCCCCTATTGCAAGCCTATTGTCCTCAATTGGATACTCGGCTAGCGGCAAGGATTTGGGGATATATGTTTTTGCAACCTCAAAAAGTTTGGCGCTCTTGTTGCCCCGTGTATAGTTATGCGACAAAGTTTTTAACATACTATGCGCAAGCGTTGTCCTCATCACGCTCAAGTCCTCCCCTAACGGATTGGCAAGCTTGATAACTTTGCGCAAAGGGTCAGCATTTGGCACTTGCAAAAGGTCGAACGCCTTTGGGGTAATAAACGAATATGTGACTATCTCGCAAGCGCCTTTTGCCACAAGGGTATCCTTTAACTTGTCTAAAAGTTTTTGCTCACGGGTTTTGCCGCCCTCCGTCATTTTACCGCTCGCAATAAGTGTATCGGAATCAATGTGGTCGTAACCGTATATTCTTATTATTTCCTCGGCAATATCGTTTATCCCCACTATATCCTCACGGTAGTCGGGAATGAGAGCATATAGCAGAGCGCCCTTTTTCTCGGTAGGAATTGTGAGGGCGTTGAGAATATCTATCATTGTATTTTCGGGAACGGCGATACCTAATATTTTATCTATATCCGCAGCAGAAAACACAACTTGACGGGGTGGTGGTTGGATGGGGAAACTGTCTAGAACGCCCTTGGCAGGTGACCCCCAACCGTATTTGTCTATTAGCGCAAGCGCCCGCCTTAAACCTGTGTCCTGCGAATAAAAATCCACACCTTTTTCAAACCGAGCGGACGAATCGGAACGCAAATTGAGCGCACGGGAAGTAAGGCGCACATTCTCTCTGGCAAAACGAGCAGACTCCAATACTATTGTCTTTGTTTGTGGGAGAATAGAATAATCTTTTCCGCCCATTACACCGGCAACCGCCATTGCCTCTTTGGCATTGGCAATAACCAAGTTTTGTGAAGTTAGCGTGTAGTTTTTATCATCAAGAGCGGTTATTGTTTCGTTTGGGTTGGCTGTTCTTATCACAATAGTTTTGCCGCTAATTGTTTCTATATCAAATGCGTGCAAGGGCTGCCCCACCTCGATAAGAACATAGTTTGTGATATCCACAATATTATTGATTGAGCGAATACCCACGGCACGAAGGCGGTTTTTTATGATATCTGGCGACTCTTCCAGAATAACATCCCTTGCCCCGCCCGCCATATATCGGGGGCAAAGCTTGGGCGCACGGTTATCAAGCGAAATATATTCGGCAATATTCCCGCCGTTTTCCTTGTAGCTTAGGCAAAGAGGCTTTAGGGGTTTGCATGTTACAGCGGCAACCTCACGGGCGATACCATAAATGCTGTTGGCATCGGTGCGGTTTGCTGTTATACCAATATCTAGCACAATATCGTCATTGCCTAGTATCTTATTTATAT
>JBAZCO010000028.1:0-16801 GCA_041654915.1 Clostridia bacterium
CAATCGATACATAGTGTTTTTATTAGACTCATATATTTATATATGGGTCTTTTATATATATGAGTATTTTAAATAATATAATAATAAAATTAGGGCTTTCTCTAGAAGATTGCGTTGGGGGTGACCGCATAAGCATATTTGACGGTAAGGGTGTTTTTATAGAGGGTCACCGTGGCATTTTTTCCTACACAGATGAGCAGCTTGTGGTAAAACTAAAGCGAGGCAAAGTGACGGTAGACGGCGCAGCGCTAAAAATTGTTGAGCTAAATAATGCGGAAATATACATCACGGGGGGCAAGATAAATGCAGTTACCAGAGAATGAGGGGAAATTAAACCGCAAACAAAAGGAGCGAAAAATCGCCCTCAAACAAAGCCGAGCAAAAGCTAATCGCAAGAAAGAGAAGAAAGAAACCGCCCGCAAACAAAAGGAGAAAAATACCATTCGTAAGAAAGAGGAGCGGAAAACCGCACGCAAGCAAAAGGAGAAAAATACCATTCGCAAGAAAGAGGAGAAAGAAACCGCTCTTAAACAAAAACAAATAGATGCTATTCGCAAACAAGAGGAGAAAGAAACCGCCCGCAAGCAAAAAGAGATAAATGCCATTCGCAAACAAGAGGAGCGGGAAATAGCCCTTAAACAAAAGCAAATAGATGCCATTCGCAAGCAAGAGGAGAAAGAAACTGACCGCAAGCAAAAAGAGAGAGATGCCATTCGCAAGAAAGAGGAGAAAGAAACTGCCCGCAAGCAAAAACAAATAGATGCTATTCGTAAGCAAGAGGAGCGGGAAATCGCCCTTAAACAAAAACAAATAGATGCTATTCGCAAACAAGAGGAGCGGGAAATCGCCCTTAAACAAAAACAAATAGATGCTATTCGTAAGCAAAAAGAGCGCTATGCGATTAGGGGCAGTGCTGATTTTGCAAGATACCTAGCGGATGCGCCCCCCGCATTTTTATTAAATACTCTTTTTTCTGGCAAATTTAAGTTGAAAAAGATTGAGCGTGGCAAAAGAAGCGTTGCATTTACCGTTTATGCCGCCGATTGCATTGCCGTAGAGGAGCTGTTGGATAAGCGGCATATTCCCTACAAATTATTGTATATTAAAGGCGCTCGCACAAGGGCGGAAAGCTTAACAAAGCGGTTGGGGCTAATAGTGGGTGTATTGGTTGGAATAATACTTCTCACAACATACTATTTTTCCCTCACCAATATTGAGTTAGAGGGTAACTCACGAATTAGCTCCGAGATTATTTACCAAGCGGTAGAGGCGCAAGGGATAAAAACACCATCCTTTTCCTTTGGGGTAGATTATAAAAAACTTGAATCGGAGTTGATAAAAATAGATGGCATTGCCTCTGTGTCCGTAAGAAAAGAGGGAACAAGCCTATACATAGAAATCTTAGAAGAGTTAACCCAAACCGATATAACAGATACCCAAACACCCATTCCGCTAATTGCGGAAGATAGCGGTATCGTTACCCGTATTGTGGCACTGCAAGGCACAGTGTTGGTTAAGGCGGGCGACACGGTAAGAAAAGGCGATGTTCTTATCGCACCATATATCACCGATGCCGAAGGGGTGGAGCAGCCTGTGAGAGCTATGGGTAAGGTCTATGCCAAAGTGTGGTATGAACGGCATATTTTGTATCCTGACAAGCTCATCACAGCGGTAAGGACGGGCAGGAGCGAAACTAAAACGGCTATGTGGGTGTTGGACGGCAAGTATATTCCCACACCTTCTTTTAAAAACTATCAAATAGAAACCGAGGAGAAACACGGGGCGGCAATAGTGCCGTTTACACTTGTTGAGTTTACCTTTTATGAAGTGGAGGAAAGAGAGATTGACTTTGATTTTGATAAAAAAGCAATAGAACTTATTGAAAAAGGCTATATGGAGCTAGAGAAAAATATACCCGAATCTGCAAAAAAGTTAAGAAAATGGTACATTATAAAAAAGCTGGACAAATCTACACAATTAAGTATATACTATGAAGTAGAGAAAAGAATATAATCTTAAAAATTATTTTGGAGGAACTTTTCTGTAATGAAATATCAAACTGCCGGAAACGGCAAAGCCGAAAAAAAAGCATTGGGTATGAAAATAGCTATCACGCTTGTATCTGCCTTTGTGCTTGCGGTACTTATAAAACTTTCCGATTACTTAGGAGGAGGCAGCGCACGAGATTTTTTTACTCCCAAAGTTTTTACGGACATAGCAATCATTACTGCGCTAATGCTAGGGTTGCTTGCCACCCTCATTGCCTATGCCTATTTCACTAAGAGAGAACTTTTTAAAGAGAAAAAATTATTCCCAATCATCTATATCTCATTAATTTTGACTTACTTCCTTTGCCTTGTGTTTGGACTGCTGGTCAATCTTTATGTAGTACCCCTTATGCTGTCGGGATTGCTTGTTGCAGGGTTGGTGGATAGAAAAGTTGGTATTGCCGTCAACCTTTTGATGAGTCAAGTGTTTTTTCTTACCTATATGTTGGTGTCGGGAGGCGGCAATATATTCGAAAGCGCCTCGGCGCTAATAACCTCTATGGTTGCAGGAATCTTTATGATTGCCTTTATGGACAGGGCAGAAACCCGCCTCAAGTTTATTGGTTTGGGGCTAGGAGTGGGGCTAGCTACCGCAGTTATTCCCATTTTGCTCAACTTGATAAATGCATACGCAAGTATCGAGGAAGCGCTTATGTATGGACTTTGGTCCTTCCTCTCATCCATTCTTGCGGTTGGGCTGTATATGCTAATTTTGCCTGTTATGGAATATGTGTTTAAAGTCAACACGGACTTTAGGCTTGCAGAGATAACTTCGCTGCAATTTCCTCTGCTAAAAAGACTTGCCAAAGAAGCACCCGGCACATTCAACCACAGCTTAGTTGTGGGCAATCTTTCCGAGCTGTGCGCCGCCGCAATTGGGGAAAACCCTCAACTTGCCAAAGCGGCATCGTACTATCACGATGTGGGGAAAATTAAAAACCCCGAGTATTTTTTCGAGAATCAAAAGGGATACAATCCGCACGACGACCTCATACCCGAGGTAAGCGTAAAAATGATAACAAGCCACACGGGCGACGGGTATAATATGATAAAAAAACACCGTCTGCCCGATATAATTGCCGATGTTGCCCGTGAGCATCACGGCACAACCCCTGCTAATTTTTTCTTGAACAAGGCGCAAAGCCTTACCGAGGACGGCATAGAAAAAAGCGAATTTAGCTATCCCGACCCTCTCCCCTCAAGCAAGGTTGCCGCTATTGTAATGATAGTAGATACCGTAGAGGCGGCTACCCGTGCGATGTCGGGCAAGATAACCAACCCCAAAGAGTTTAGGGAAATCATTCACAAGCTAATCAAGCAAAAGACGGACCTAAACCAATTTTCCAATTGCGATATCACATTTAAGGATTTGCAAATAATAGAGGATACTCTTGTAGATGCCGTACCCAATATGTATCACGCAAGAATACAGTATGCCAAAACAGACAAGTAACCAATAGAACAAATACAAGAATTATAAAAAATAGAAAAACCATATGATAAACATTTACCAAGCGGACAAGCACAAAAACACAATAGAGCGCACGACACGCTTTGCCCTCCAACACCTAAATATAAGTGCGGAGGATGCGGATATTGAGGTAGCATTGGTTTCCGAGAGCGAAATTAAAAACCTTAATGCACGGCTAAGGGGTGTGGATAGTGTTACAGATGTGCTTTCATTTCCGTCCGTAGAGGTTAGGTTTCCCCTTAATAAAAAAGACTACCCGCAAGACATCAACCCCGAAAACGGCGCAGTAATTTTGGGCGAAGTGTATATTTGTGTTCAGCGTGCTGCCGAGCAAGCGGAGGAGTACGGGCATTCGCTAACAAGAGAGGTTGCATTTTTAACAGCACACGGAGTTCTGCACCTATTGGGATACGACCACGAGGAGGATGACGGCAAAGTAATGGAGCAGCTGCAAGACGAGATACTAACAGCGGCGGGCTTTAGCCGAGATTTTCAAGAGGGAAAAAAGGTGAGTAATAATAACACGGCAAAAACTGTGGACAAAAACAATAAAGATAATAATAAAAGAGATACTAAAGATAATATGACAGATAACAATAAAGATACAGCAAATGAGTTCGTTGCAGACAACGGCGGCGCTCCCCTAGAAAATAACACGGTAAAAACGGGCGCTGTTGCGATTATAGGCAGACCAAATTCGGGCAAATCCACTTTAATCAATACTTTAACGGGGGAAAAGGTTGCTATCGTCAGTTGGAAACCGCAAACAACCCGCAACCGCATATTGGGCATTATGAACACAGACGATGCACAAGTGCTGTTTTTGGATACTCCGGGGTTGCACGCACCACGGAATGCGCTTGGCAAGTTTATGATGCGTTCTGTTACCGCCGCCCTAGACGGGGTAGACATTGTGCTATATGTGATAGACGGCGAAAAAGGGTTGGACGACAACGATAAAGGTAATATCAAAAGGTATGTGGAGAGCGGCAAGGAAGTGATTGTCGCACTAAATAAAATAGACCATATCACGAGAGAGAGGGCGGGAGAAATTTTAAACGAAATTTCACCCATAGAGGGGCTTGCCGCCGTAGTGCCGATATCGGCTTTGCGTGCTAAAAACATAGAGCCGTTAAAGAACGAAATATTTAAACTTCTCAAAGAGGGGGAGCGGCAATATCCCGAGGATATTTATACAGACAAAAGTATGCATTTTATGGCGGCGGAAACGATTAGGGAAAAGACATTGCGGCTGCTAGACCAAGAGATTCCCTTTGGCATAGGTGTGCGCATCAATAAATATGAGGTACGCACAAACGGTATTATTGATATTGATGCGGATGTAATTTGCCAAAAGGCGGCGCACAAACCAATTATTTTGGGCAAGGGCGGCAGTATGATAAAGACGATTGCAACCTATTCACGGCAAGACCTAGAGGAGATAACGGGCGCAAAAATATTTTTAACGCTTTGGGTGCGTGTAAAAAAAGATTGGCGTGACGACAGCGGCATACTGCACGAACTTGGATACAATAAGGATAATTATTGATTATTTAAAAACGAATTATACCGCTCTGTTTTGTTCATACTATTAGTAAGAATAAAAAGGAGGAGCGATATGGCAAAAGATAAAAAGAACAACGAAATATATAGAGTGTGGGATGCGTTTTTGATTAGCGGCAGACCCGGTTACTATATGCTTTACAAGGCGCTAAAGGACGGCGAAAAAGAGGACAAATAAAGTTAAATATGGAAATCAAGACACGGGCGCTTTGCATAAAGGCTATGGATTACAAGGAAAAGGACAAGTTGCTTACGCTTGTCACCCTTGAGTGCGGCAAGATTACCGCAATAATACGCTCGGCAAAGTCGCCCACTTCCAAGTTGAAAATGGCGGCATCCCCCCTTTGTTTTGGTGAATACATATTGAATAAGTCCAACGGACGGCATACGGTGATAGGTTGCACAATAGAGGATAATTTTTTTAATATTTGGAATGATATCAACCGCTATGCGGCGGCGGAAATTGTACTTGAAGTATTGGACAAAGCCGCCTATCCCGACAACGAGTGCGGGGAGGAACTTGTCACTGCGCTAA
Organism: Clostridia bacterium; assembly: GCA_041654915.1. Classification (GTDB taxonomy): domain Bacteria; phylum Bacillota; class Clostridia; order Christensenellales; family DTU072; genus JBAZCO01. Next base: position 5,618 of record JBAZCO010000028.1, read on the forward strand.
AGGCGATAGCCGCAATCAACTATGCCGAAACTCATCCCTACCTTGCTGCGGTGTGGTTTATTATAAAAATCTTTCCCGCATTGGGTATTGATACCGCTGTTTACGAGTTGCCCGAGCGTGCAAGACTAATTTATAGCGCAATCGAGCAAATGGAAACGGAGGATTTGGACGCTCAAGATTGGGATAGGGGGGCTGTATACGAGGCGCTTTATTATATTAATTTGATATTCCAAAATGCGTTGTCGGATAATCTTCGCTCCATACCCTCGGCGCTCAAACTAATTGGGGGCTGATAACCTTAGTTTTTTTACATATTTTGGCTAAAAGGTGGTAAGGAGTATGTTAATTGCTTGCTAATACTACATTTTTTTAGTATAATCTATACGGTTTATATAGATAATTCAAAGATAACAAAATATTTTTTAGGAGAAATGCAATGGCAAAAAAATTCGTTTATTTATTCAGAGACAGCGATGGGAAAAACAGGGCTTTGTTTGGCGGTAAGGGCGCAAATTTGGCGGAAATGACCAAACTTGGTATGCCCGTCCCCCCTGGTTTCACAATCACCACCGAGGCTTGCACCCAATATTATAATGACGGTCAAAAAATAGCACCCCAAATTCTTGATGAGGTTTTTGCTGCTTTAGCCACGGTAGAAAAAGAAGAAGGCAAAAAATTCGGCGACCCCAATAACCCGTTCTTAGTATCAGTTAGGAGCGGCTCAAGGGCATCTATGCCGGGTATGATGGATACGATACTCAACCTAGGTCTAACAGATGTGTCGGTAGAAGGGCTTGCCAAGCTCACAGGCAACGCACGCTTTGCCTATGACTGTTACAGACGCTTTATTCAAATGTACTCCGATGTTGTTATTGGTATCGGCAAAGACTTCTTTGAAAGAATAATAGACGACCTAAAACACGAAAAAGGCATTGTGCTAGACACCGACCTCACAGCAGACGACCTTAAAGAGCTTATAGCCCAATACAAGGCTTACTATCGTGAGCAAATAGGCAGTGACTTCCCCCAAGACCCCAAAGTTCAGCTTGTGGGCGCAATAGACGCAGTTTTCCGCTCTTGGAACAATCAGCGTGCAGTTATATACCGCCGTATGCACGATATACCCGGCGATTGGGGTACTGCGGTAATCATTCAATCTATGGTGTTTGGCAATATGGGCGAAACCTCCGGCACAGGCGTTGCTTTCACAAGAAACCCTGCCACAGGCGAGAAAAAACTTTACGGCGAATATCTTATGAACGCACAGGGTGAGGATGTCGTTGCCGGCATACGCACTCCGCTTTCAATAGACCACCTAAAGGAAACCAACCTAGAAGTATATGAGCAGTTTATAGCGCATTGCGACAAGCTAGAAAAGTACTTTGGCGATATGCAGGATATGGAGTTTACTATCGAAAGAGGCAAACTTTATATGCTGCAAACAAGGAGCGGCAAGCGCACAGCGCTTGCGGCAATAAATATTGCAGTAGACCTTGTTAATGAAGGGCTTTGCACCAAAGAGGAGGCGCTGCTCAAGGTAGACCCCAAACAGCTTGATGACTTACTGCATCCGCAGTTCGACCCCAAAGCGCTGGATAAAGCGGTAGCGATAGCCGAAGGCTTGCCTGCATCTCCCGGCGCAGCATCGGGTAAAATCGCATTTACCGCCGAAGAAGCTGTACTTCGTGCAGCAGCTGGCGAAAAGGTGATTCTTGTCCGCCTAGAAACCTCCCCCGAGGATATCGAGGGTATGAATGTGGCGGCAGGCATACTGACTGCAAGGGGCGGACTCACCTCCCACGCAGCGGTTGTGGCAAGAGGTATGGGCAAGTGCTGTGTATCGGGCGCACCCGGGCTTGCAATTAGCGAATCCAAAAAGACCGTTACAATAAACGGCAAAGTATACGGCTCTAATGACGAGCTATCACTAAACGGTAGCACAGGCAAGATTTACGAGGGCGTACTTCCCACAGTTGAACCTGATGTATCGGGCAATTTTGGCGTGATTATGGATTGGGCAAATAAAGTCCGCACCCTACAAGTGCGTGCCAATGCCGACACCCCCCACGATGCAGCAGTTGGATACGAGTACGGCGCAGAAGGTATTGGGCTTTGCCGTACCGAGCATATGTTCTTTGAAAAAGACAGGATAGCCGCCGTTCGTGAAATGATACTAAGCAAGACAGTAGAGCAAAGAAAAGCCGCTCTTGCCAAAATTCTTCCCATGCAAAGGGCAGACTTTATTGGTATCTACAAAGAGATGCACGGCTACCCCGTCACCATTAGGTTTTTAGACCCGCCGCTGCACGAATTCCTACCCCAAAAGTCCGAAGAAATTGCAGAGCTTGCAAAAGAAATGGGCATAAGCCTTGATGAGCTTACCGAAACTGTAAACTCTTTGCACGAGTTTAACCCAATGATGGGGCATCGTGGCTGCCGTTTGTCCGTTTCCTACCCCGAAATCGCCGAGATGCAAACCCGTGCGATAATCGAGGCGGCAATTGCCGTTAACAAAGAGGGCGGCAATGTTAAGGCAGAGCTTATGATACCGCTTGTTGGCGATGTAAAAGAGCTTAAATATGTTAAAGATGTAGTGGTAGCAACCGCCGAAAAGGTAGTAGCCGAGGCAGGCGTTGCAGTAGACTACACCATTGGCACAATGATAGAAATTCCCCGTGCCTGCCTTACCGCAGATGCAATAGCCGCCGAGGCAGACTTCTTCTCGTTTGGCACAAACGACCTTACCCAAATGACCTATGGCTTTAGCCGTGACGATGCGGGCAAGTTCCTTGCCGATTATTATGACAAGAAGATATTCGAGAGCGACCCGTTCAAGCGTCTAGACCAAACTGGCGTGGGCGAGCTGGTAAAAATCGCTGTGGAAAAGGGCAAAAGCGCCCGTCCTAACATCAAGCTAGGGATATGCGGCGAACACGGCGGCGACCCCGCTACCATAGAGTTCTGCCACCGCACGGGGCTTACCTATGTTTCTTGCTCACCCTTCCGTGTGCCAATCGCAATATTAGCGGCGGCTCATGCGGTTATCAAGGAAAAGCAATAAAGTTAGCAGCCGGCTATCAAAGGAAAAGCAATAAAGCTAGAGCAATCGGCTGTATTTTAAGTATTTGCTACGACCCAACAAATAGGCACTAGCATTGCAAGCTTTACCAAACACAAGCCAACACACAAAAACAAACTGCCCCAACGCTTTTGCGAGAAGGGGCAGTTTTTTTGTGTGAATATTAAATCACTCTTTTTAATATTTTCTCTTGATTTGCACCAAGGTTATTTTTAATATTTTGCAAAATTTCCTTTTGTTTGCCGCAATATTGTTAGGTTGACATTTAGGCTAAAAAACTGTATAATTCAAGAGTATAAAAAAATTGGTTTTGCTAGAATATTTTGGACAAAAAAAGTTGCAAAAAAGACAAAATAAAAACGACAAACAAAACTATGAAAACTTGAAAAACCAAGGGGCAGACAAGTACAAAGGGCTAGGAAAACTTCAAACATAGCTTTAAGACATCAAAAAAGGCGGGCATATGAAAGAAAATTGGATTGCATTTGAAAGGGAGTTTCTCTCCCCCTATGCGGCAAAAAGTGAAAATTCTAAGGGGAGACTTGTCCCTATCGAGAGCTGTCCGCTGCGCACAGAGTTTCAGCGTGACCGTGATAGAATTCTCCATTCCAAATCGTTTAGGCGGCTAAAGCACAAGACGCAAGTTTTTTTGTCGCCTACGGGTGACCATTATCGCACAAGACTCACCCACACCCTAGAGGTCACCCAGATTGCAAGGACAATCAGCCGTGCGCTCCGCCTAAACGAGGACCTAACCGAGGCAATCGCATTGGGGCACGACCTTGGGCATACTCCTTTTGGACATACGGGCGAGCGGGTGTTAGCGGCAAAGACGGGGCATTTTTTTCACAACGAGCAGAGCCTAAGAATGGTGAATTTTTTAGAGGAAGACGGACGGGGACTTAACCTCACATTTGAAGTGCGTGACGGCATACTCAACCACAAGTCGGACGGAAATCCTGCAACCCTAGAAGGGCGAGTGGTGGGGCTTGCCGACAGAATAGCTTACTTAAACCACGATATAGACGATGCTATACGGGCAGGACTTATGTCCAAAGCGGATATTCCAAGCGAAGTTGCCTCACTTTTAGGCACAAAAAAAGGACAGATGATAAACAGCCTAGTAACCGATATAATTAAAATGAGCAAAGACAAACCGCTCATAGAACAATCGGCAGAATATAGCGAAGTGATGTCTGTTCTGCACGACTTTATGACAAAAAATATATATACCAAATCGGCGGCGAAAGTAGAGGAAAAAAAGGCGGACAGGTTAATATCGCTACTTTATGATTACTTTTGCGAGCATCCCGAGGAAGTGCCGTCCTTATACAAAATTCACACCACGGAAAAAAGCGTATTTATCACCGACTATATTGCGGGGATGACAGATAACTTTGCGGTAAAGATATTTGAGAGTATCTTTGTACCCAAATCTTGGAGTATATAAAGGAAATTGTTAATGGAATTTGATGTATCAGTATTAAATGATGCCCAACGCAATGCAATGACAGACACCGAAGGCGCTGTGCTAGTACTTGCGGGCGCAGGCTCTGGCAAAACTAGAGTGCTAACCCACCGTGTGGCGCATCTTGTTTTGGATAAAGGGGTGTCGCCCTACAATATTTTGGCAATCACATTTACCAATAAGGCAACGGCGGAAATGCGGGAGCGTTTGGAGCAGCTTTTAGGGGAAAACAACAGGGTATGGATTTCAACTTTCCATAGTCTTTGCTATACTATACTAAGAATGCACACAGCAGAAATAGGCTATGAGCCAAACATTAGCATATATGACGAAAGCGACAGCGGCAGGCTGATAAAAAAGGCGCTGCGTGAACAAAGCTTAGATGGCTCATCGGTAAAAGATATTATTCGCAACCACATAAGCACGGCAAAAAACAAGGGGCTGTCACCGGGCGCATATTATGCAACAATAAGAGGAGATACCCCGCACGATGAGGATATTTATCGCCTATACACCCGCTACGAGGAGTTGTTAAAGCTATCCAACGCACTAGACTTTGACGACCTCTTGCACAAGACCAACGAGCTTTTTGACGAGCATCCCGAAGTCCTTAGCAAATACCAAAACCGCTTTTTTTATATCCATGTAGACGAGTTTCAGGATACCAATGCGGTACAATTTGATATTGTGAAAAAACTAGCGGCAAAGAGCGGCAACATCTTTGTTGTGGGTGATGACGACCAAAGCATATACGGTTGGCGGGGGGCAGATATAAAAAATATCCTCAACTTTAATATAACTTACCCCAATGCAAAAGTTCATAAGCTTTTGGAAAATTACCGCTCTACTTCCAAGATTTTGGAGGCGGCAAACAATGTGATAAGGCACAATAAATCTAGGCACGAAAAGGAACTGTTCACCAATCTAGGCAGTGGCGTGCGCATAGAATATTACAGCGCATATAACGACTATCAAGAGGCGGAGTGGGTGGTGGACTCAATTATTTCGCTTAGGAGATACTACGGTTATCAAAATAAAGATTTTGCCATTCTCATAAGGAACAACTCTTTGAGCCGCTTGTTTGAAAAAAAGTTGAGTGCGTCAAGGCTCAACTATCGCATTATGGGCGGCTTTAGGTTTTTTGATAGGAAGGAAATTCAAGATGTAATTGCCTATATGCGTGTGGCAAATAATACTAGCGACAGCGAGGCATTAGAGAGGATAATAAACTTCCCCCGCCGCAGCATTGGCGAAACCACGGTTGAGCGGCTTAGCGAATACTCACGGCAGCATATGGTAGAACTTATTGATGTTATCCGCAATGCGGATGTAAACGGGGCTGTGCCAAGCGGGGCTGCAAAAAAAGTTAAAGAATTTGGCAATCTTATCACGGATATAGCCAACAAAAAAAGTTTGCCGCTATATGAGTTTGTCACATATTTGGTAGACCAAGTGGGGTTTGAAAAAGCGTATATGTCCACGGGCAAGGAGGAGGACGAAAACCGTTGGGAGAATATCCAAGAGTTTTTGCGCCATATCCAAGAGTTTGCAGGCAGTAATGCCAATGCTGATTTGGACACCTTTTTGCAAACCGCAGCGCTGCAACCCGAACGCCAAGAAATATACAGCGGCGACTCCGTTGCGATTGCCACAATGCACTCAGTAAAGGGATTGGAGTTTAGAGTGGTGTTTATTGTTGCTTGCGAGGAGGAAATTTTTCCCTCATCGCAGTCGATAAAGGCGGGCGAAGTAGAGGAAGAGCGGCGGGTTATGTATGTGGCAATCACACGGGCTAAGGAGCGCCTATATATATCCCACACTATCAATCGCTTTCGCTTTAACAAGGTGCAGAACTTTTTACCCTCCAGGTTTATTGATGAAAGCCGTGGAATAATAAAAGAGAACAGCTACGAAGTGTATGGTAAAAAGAAAGCATATATTGAGGGGCGTGGCACAAAATACGGCTACGAAGGGGCGGAAAGGGAGATAATTCCTAGGAGAGCCAATCACATTCCCAAAACATTGGAGGATAAGCCTAAGATATTCAACCGTGATGTATCAGGGTTTGTTGGCGGCGCACGGGTGGCGCACTCCATATACGGCGAAGGCAAAATCATCCTTGTTTTGGGCGAAGGCGATGAGGCAACGGCGACAGTATTGTTCCCCAAGTTAGGAATAAAAAAGTTTAAAATTGCGCTTGCGCCGCTCAAATTATTATCATAAAATAACACACAAGGCTACCGCAAAAAATAGAGAGGTCTTTTAATATGGATAGAATGAGGGAGCTTGTAGCGCTCCTCAACAAATATGCGCACGAGTACTATGTGCTGGATAATCCCAGTATCACGGACGAGGAGTACGATAATCTGTATGATGAGTTGGTAGCTTTGGAGAGCGAGCTTATGATGCGCCTTCCCGATTCGCCCACGCTTAGGGTTGGCGGAGATACTATTGACGGGTTTGTGGGTTATCAGCATCGCCAAAGGCTGTTTTCGCTAGATAAAGTTAAGGACATAATTGGGCTAGAAGGGTATTTTAATCGGCTGGAAAAATCTTTGGGCGGCTTGCCAAGGTTTACTTTAGAGCATAAGTTTGACGGGTTAACACTATCTCTCACATATAACAAAGGCAAGTTGGTTACGGGAGCGACACGGGGTGACGGCGAAGTGGGCGAGGATGTTACCGCACAAATCCGCACAATAAAGACCGTACCGCTTAGCATAAAGCACAAGGGGTTGATAGAGATTCAAGGCGAGGGGATAATGCGCCTTTCCGTCTTTGAGGAATATAACAAAACGGCGGCAACTCCATTGAAAAACCCAAGAAACGCCGCCGCAGGCGCAATAAGAAACCTAAACCCAAATGTTACTGCCGAACGCAAGCTTGACTTTATTGCCTACAATGTAGGGCATTATGAGGGAGTGGAGTTTGCCGCCCAAACGGATGTGCGAGCTTTTCTTATTGAAAACGGATTTTATGTAGACAGTGAATTTTATCAAATTGACAGCATAGAGAATGCCGAAAATGCGCTTAAAAAGATAGAGGACGGGCGCAACGAGTTGGATTTTTTAATAGACGGCGCAGTATTCAAAGTAGACGACCTTGCCATTCGTGAGGAGCTTGGGTTCACCCAAAAGTTTCCCCGTTGGGCGCTTGCTTACAAATTTAGAGCCTTAGAGGTTGCCACGGTTGTAGAGGGTGTTGTTTGGCAGGTGTCACGCACTTCAAAAATCAATCCGCTTGCATTGCTCACGCCTGTCAACCTAGACGGTGTAACGGTAAAACGGGCTACCCTAAACAACATTACGGATATCCAAAGAAAGGGTGTCAGGATAGGCAGCCGTGTACTGCTCAGACGCTCAAACGATGTGATACCCGAGATAATGGGGGTGATTAGCCACCCGCCAGACAGCAGGGAAATCGTTGTGCCAAAAGCCTGTCCCGCTTGCGGCGCACCCGTTAGAGAGGACTCTGTGTTTGTATATTGCACCAATCCCGACAACTGCGCTCCCACAATAGTATCTGCCCTAGACCATTTTGCCAGCAAGGGCGCAATGGATATAGACGGGCTTAGCGAGAGAACAGCCGAGCAACTGTATAATGACTTGGGGGTAAAGACATTCGACCGCCTTTATACGCTTACCGAGGAGGAACTGCTTACTCTTGAGGGATTTAAAGAAAAAAAGGCTGGCAATCTCATTGCCGCAATAGCAAAGTCCAAAACCGCCGCTTTGTCTAGGTTTATATTTGCGCTGGGCATTACCAACATAGGCAAAAAGGGCGCAAAAACTCTTGCCGATACATTTATCACTTTTGATGCGATTAAAAACGCTGCTAAAGAGGAAATTGTGCTTATCCCCGACTTTGGGGAGATTATGGCAGAAAGTGTGGTAAATTATTTTTCCTCTCCCAAAAACCTTGCGGTTATTGAGGCGGCTTTTGCGGCGGGGGTGACCCCGTCCGAGGAGGTAAACACGCAAGCAAACGGGGTATTTTTGGGTAAAGTTGTTGTGCTTACGGGCAGTTTGGAAAACTACAAGCGAAGTGCGGCGGCGGCATTGATATCCGAGCGAGGAGGGCAGGTAGCAGATAGCGTAAATAAAAAAGTTAACCTTGTTGTGGCAGGCAAAGACGCAGGCAGCAAGCTAGAAAAGGCAAAAAAATTGGGCATTGAAATTATTGACGAGGCGGAATTTGTCAAATTATTAGAATAATTTTTTTAAAATGTTGATAACTTGGGGCTTAAAGGCAGAAATCGTTATGATATATTTTTAAATATGTTATAATATGGATATCAACCTTAAATAAGTTGGAGTGCGTATGTACAGTATGACCGGTTACGGCAAGGGCATTGCGGGCGGAAAGTTACGGGTGAGCATAGAGATGAAGTCGGTTAACCACCGTTTTCTAGACCTTGTTTTCAAGTTCCCTCGTGGCTTTCAGTTTGCAGAGGAAACAATAAGGAAAATTGTTTCTAGCGAGTTTGCCCGAGGGCATATCGAAGTATTCTTAAATTACGAGGACAACCGAGAAGTTAAGGGCGGCGTTGTTGTAGATATCGGGCTTGCAGGGAGCTATCTAGATGCAGCAAATATTCTTGCGGGGCTAGGGTATCCCAATAACTTTGGTGTTGCCGAGGCAATGAGAACGCCCGATATAGTAAAGATAACCGAGTGTGAGGGCGATGAGGATATACTAAAATCCCTTGTGGCAGCTGCGGCAGCGGAGGCAGCTATCAACCTTAAAGCGATGCGGCTTTCCGAAGGGGAAAAGCTAATTGCAGATATAAAAACAAAGATAGCCGCCATTGCGGACGAGCTAGAAAAGGTTAAGCAAAGAGCGCCGTTTGTGTCCAAAGAGTACGGCGAAAAACTGCGGATTAGGATAGGCGAGGCGCTTTGCGGCATAGATGTAGACCAATCCAAAATAGCCGCCGAGGTTGCTTTCTTTGCCGACCGTACCAACATTGACGAGGAAATCACCCGTCTTAGCGGGCATATATCACATTATGGCGAGATACTTGCCGCAGGCGGCACGGTGGGAAAAAAACTAGATTTTCTCACCCAAGAGGCGCACCGTGAGGTCAACACCATAGGCAGTAAATCTAACGATTCAGAAATAACCAGAGCCGTTCTCTTTATGAAAAATCAAATTGAAATGATAAGAGAACAAGTGCAGAACCTAGAATAGGCAGGCGTGTCAGAGTATGTGTAGAGAAGGTATTTTATTTGTTTTGTCAGGACCGTCAGGCGCAGGTAAGGGAACAGTGCTTCAAGAGGTATTGACGAGGCTAGATAATATTGCGGTGTCTGTTTCGGTAACGACAAGAGCGCCTCGTGCGGGCGAAATAGACGGGCTGCACTACCACTTCCGCACGCATAATGAGTTTGCACAAATGATAGAGAATGGCGAGTTCTTAGAGTATGTTACCAAGTTTAAAAACCGCTATGGCACGCCCAAATCACAAGTGGAACAACTGCTTGCCTCCGGCAAAGATGTAATACTAGAGATAGAAACAAACGGCGCTACCCAAGTGCGAAAGGTGTTTCCCCGTGCCGTACTCATATTTGTCACCCCCACCAACCCCGATGAGTTGGGTAAGCGGCTAGATAAGCGTGGCTCAGAAACAGCCGAAAGCAAAGCATTGCGGCTTAAAATTGCTCAAAGAGAGTTAAAGTGCATAAAATATTATAGCTACATTGCGATAAATGATGACCTTGCCGAATGCACCAACACAACCGAGGCTATCATTCGTGCCGAGCGTTGCCGCTTGTCCAGAAATCCTGAGCTAAAAGATAAGTATGTAAATTACTTAAAAAACAAGCAACCCAAAGAATAAATAACCTAATATAATAAAATATGTGAAAGGAGAAAAAAGTAAATGATGATTGACCCACCTATTGACAAGCTTATCAAAAAAGCGCCTTGCCGCTATGCGTTGGTAGTTGCTATCACCAAGCGCACAAAGGAACTCTTGTCTATGGACTCTACGGAACTTGAGGAATCGGGTATGAAAGCCGTATCCTATGCCGCCAAAGAAATTTATGAGGACAAAGTCCGCATAGTGTAATTGTGTTATGGCAAACAAGACGGTAATTTTAGGAGTAACAGGCGGCATTGCCGCATACAAATCTTGCGAAATAGTATCCCGATTAAGGAAGTTGGGGTACTCTGTTCGTGTGATTATGACTCAAGCGGCAACCGAGTTTGTCACGCCCCTTACATTTGAAACCCTATCAAACTACCGAGTTATTACAGATATGTTCGATAAGGGCAGGGGCTATGATGTGGAGCATATTAGCTACGCAAAGCTTGCCGATGTCTTTTTGGTTGCGCCGGCAACCGCTAATTTTATTGCAAAACTTGCCTCTGGCGTTGCCGACGATATGCTAACAAGTACTATTCTTGCCACCACAGCGCCCATTGTTGTTTGCCCTGCAATGAACACCAAAATGTACGAAAACGCCCAAACCGCCGCCAATATCGACGCCCTAAAAAAGCGTGGTGTGATATTTATTGAGCCGGATTCGGGTATGCTTGCCTGCGGTGATGTTGGCAAAGGGCGAATGAGCGAGCCCAAAGATATTGTAGAATTTGTGGACGGACTGCTCACCCCAAAGCCCGACTTTAGGGGTAA
>JBAZCO010000029.1:0-16280 GCA_041654915.1 Clostridia bacterium
AGCGATAACTCATACGCTTACGGTTCTGTAATAGACGCAACCACCAATACTGTACAATATACCGATACCAACCCAACCAACACTAAGAACTATGATAGAATAGATACATCCATACGCTTACTGCCAAGTGCCGCAGGATACAGCTATTCATTAATCGTAAACCAAGACGAAAGCGGTGAAAACAGTGTGGTACTTGTATTTGAAAGAGGCAGCGCAGCAAAGTTAGTAATCACGGTAGACGGCGAAGTTCTCACTCAAACAATTGCGTTAGAATTTGACGGTATAGATATATTTGACGGCTTTACCCACAGCATAAGACTGTACTTTGACAAGCGTCTTGGGCTTATTTATGTTATGCTAGACGGCACTATGAGCGTTGGAATGTCTATAAGCGCACTCTATACCCCGATTGAGGACTCAATTGCCGGCTTTGCCTTAAGCGGTGCAAAAGCGTGGGTAAGACACTTTGAAACAGCCAAACAGGGCTATCGTGACAACTATGCATCACTTGTAAAGTCTGCCAACAACGAGCGGATTATTCTATATGTAACATCCCCAACCTCAACAACACCCGTAAATCTCACCCGTATATTCACCCCAAGAGTTCCCCCCACTGAGGAGTATGAATATCATTACTATTTTGACGGTGTGTTAGAGGGCATTATTACCAATGCAGGTGGGGATATCACCTTGTACAACATCGTCGCAGGTGTGCATAAAGCCGAAATGGTAATATTCAGGGGTACGGAAATATATAGCAAATACACGCTTAGTGTGCAAATAACCACATCTGTAATGAACGGCTATGTGCAGATAGACACAAGCCACACACACGATGTTTCGCCGTCCTCACCATATAGTATATATTCCTTTACCGCAGTTGACCCAGACAATCCGGACGAACTAAAGATGGAAAATGTGGAAGTGCAAAGCAAACAACTAGAGCTCAGATTCCCTCAAACGGTGGGGGCAGAAAATAACTATCGTTCTATTTCCATGTCGTTTACTATGGATATTGCAACAATAGGAGATGATTATCGGGCGTCACAAACGCAAAACTTTATCAAATTAGCAACCAACAGAGCTAGCTACGACCCCGCAAAAAATACTCCGCCCCCATATAGCACAGACTTTGGTATTGTGCTTGGCATAAACCACAACCGCACAGGGGCGCTAGCAGGATACTTTAACACAACCTTGTATGCATTTGCTGGGCAAAAAACTTACTACTACGATATACCTCGTGAAATTAATTGGAACGACGGCTCAATGTACACAGTAAGATTATATACGGACTATGTGACAGCAATGGGCGGAGAAAGCTTTAAGTTAGTCATATTAAGGGATAACGAAATCCTTGAAAATATCGTGGTAGATAGAGAGTTTCTATTTACTGGTGTCAATGATGACTCAAGCCCAATGATGTCATCGGCAAATATGCAAACCTTGGTGCGTGCCACGGGCAGAACAGCGGCAATCAAAACATCGGACAATAGGCTCACCCTTTATAAACTTAACTTCGGTGAAGAAAACTCCGTCCAAAAAGATTATCTCATTAACGGCAGCTATGTACAAAAAACTGCTAACGGTGTGACTTTTGGTTCAAGTTCCGCACAAGGCACATACGATATTGCCCTGTCCGACACCAACGAAAATATTCTATATTCACACTACAATCACTTGTTGTTTGAGTTTAGTGCGTCACGCTTTGCATCATCAACAACATCCAGAAGTCTTATATTTAATATAGCGGCAAGCGAATTAGATATGAACGACTCATCCTTCCGTGAGGCAAGAGGGCTAAGATTGGTATACGATTCGGATACAAAAATTCTTTACTTCACATTCTACAACAAGCTTACAAACTTCGCATTGCAAAAGGTAGCGACAGGTATTGAGCTAATGGATGGCGAAAGGCACACCATACTTGTGCATATCGACCGCTTGCCAGTTGCCCGTGGCAATATCCCCGGTGTATATTCCGCTCAGCAAACAACACAAGTAAGTAGGGTGAACATCACAGTAGACGGCATAACCTACAAGTCAAATGAGGACACGCCCACTGCACCCCTATGTTTCCCCTACAACGCAAGTATGACAGGTTGGATAAACTCCGTTGGCAATGTGTCACCCGCAGACGGGATAAGCGGCTATCAGTTCTTAAAGGCATTTAACTACTCCGCCTTGCGTGTTGTAGATGCCGAGATGACTATCTTCGCATATCAAGTAGGTATGGGTATTGTAACCGACCATATCCAAAGTCAGGCGGGAGATGCACTTATTTAACTCCACAAAGCGTATAAGGGCGTGCCTTGCGCCCTTTTTGCGTGTCTTAGACTTCGGTCGTGTACCTCTTTGTACACTCCCTTGTCTTTGCACTTAAAAGAACACAATCCACAACCCTTCTCCGCTTTGTGATGTGTTTATCCAACTCAATAAAACACATAAGGGCATAGCCTTGCGCCCTTTTGCTAAAAAGACACGAACGGCTGTTTTTAAGGGGCGACCCCTTAAAAAACAGCCGTTTCTCATTCTTCCAAAAGATGAACTGCTAAGAACAGAACAAGATACTAAAGAGCAATAAATGCCCGCAAATAAAGCAATAAAACTCTTACAGCAATTACTACATAAAATCACTTGCATAAAAACGGCAAAGTGTGCTACAATTATCAAGCATTAAGCAAAAACCTTTAAAGACATATGCCCTCATAGTCTAGAGGTTAGGACGCTGGCCTCTCACGCCGGTAGCAGGGGTTCGAGTCCCCTTGGGGGTACCATATACACACGGTTGCAACTTTAAAAAAACAGAGTTGCAGCCGTTTTTTTAAAGTTGCATCTTTGCAGCAAGTTAATATTTTTTTTGTATACAACCTAGTTTTTTTTTAATTAGGATTGAGTTTAGCAATTAATTATAGTATAATGGACTAGAAAAAATATCTATTCAAATCTACAAATCAAATCTACAAAAAGCACCTAACATACATATAAAAACACTTCAAGGTGAGTTTATTCGGAGAATTAAAACAGAGTGTATATACTGGATATAAAAAACTTGACAAAGTTATACGGTGATTTTAAGGCGGTTGACGACCTTAGCTTTGTTGTTTCTCAAGGAAACTTGTTTGCTTTTCTTGGGCAAAATGGAGCAGGTAAAAGTACCACTATAAATATTATCATAGGGCTGCTCGGCAAGGATAGCGGCAAAATAAAATACGGAAATAATCAAAGCTTTAACGAGTTTAAGAGCCAAATCGGTGTTGTGTTTCAAAATAATATATTTGATGACTTATTAACCGTGGAAGAAAATTTAATGTTGTACGGCTCATTATACACCAAAGACAAAAATCAGCTAAAAATGCGTTATGCCGAAATTATAGAAATAATGGGCTTAACAGAATATTCAAAAAAGAAGTTTAAAATACTTTCAGGCGGACAAAAGCGCAAAGCAGAAATAGCAAGAGCAATTTTTTTCTCACCCAAAATTCTTTTCCTTGACGAGCCAACCACCGGTCTTGACCCAAAGACAAGAAAGGAAGTATGGAGCATTTTATATAGGATACAACAAGAAACAGGTATGACTGTGTTTCTCACAACTCATTATATGGAAGAGGCGGCAGATGCCGACCAAGTGGTAATCATTCATAAAGGGAAAATGGTTTGCGCAGGCAGTCCGTCTGAATTAAAAGCTAAATTTTCCTCTGATAGCCTTATTATTGTTCCCAAAAACGAGGCAGTATTTGAAACAAAACTTTCTCAACTCCACCTCAACTTTAATAAAATAGCCGATAAATATTATATAATTGTAGATAATACTGAGCATTCTATTGACCTGCTTGGCATTCTAAAAGATTTTATTAAATTTTATGAAGTTAAAAAGGGCTCTATGGAAGATGTGTTCTTAAATGTTGTAGGCGAATCAATAGGGTAGGAGTTATAATGAAAAATATAATCACACTTATTTCTCGCAATTCAAAGCTGTTTTTAAGGGATAGAGCAACCGTATTCTTTTCTATTTTGAGTTCGCTTATAATTGTTCTTTTGTATTTCTTGTTTATAGGGCAAGTATATATAGACGGAATAAACGGAGTGTTACCTTTATCGGAAAACGCAAGCGGATTTATGGTTTATTCGCAAATGATAGTAGGCATTCTTGTAATAAACTCAATGTCGCTTACGCTTGGAATGTTTTTAGGCGCTGCAAAAGATTTTGAGAGCAGGCGGGTCGATAATTTTATGACAACTCCGCTCAAAAGATATGAATTACTAATTTCATATTTGATAAGTGCGTTTGCAGTTTCGTTTATTCTTAATTTTGCAACTTGGATATTCAGTGTGATTTTAATCGGTTTAGTTACCAGTTACTGGCTTTCTATAGGCGCATTTTTTGCTGTTGGCGGAGTGCTTTTGCTTTGTTCGTTAATCAGTTCTTGTATAATGATGCTATTGACAGTTGCGATAAGGTCTTCAACCGCACTCGGGGTTTTCAATAGTATTGCAGGAACTTTTGTAGGATTTATTAGCGGCATATATATGCCATATTCGCAAATGGGAAACGGTATTAAGGCGATAGGCTCATTTTTGCCGTATACTCATCTTACCGTTTGGTTGAAAAATATTGTATTAAGTGATGTGTTTTCACAAGTAAAAATCTCCAATGAAATGGCAGAAATTATTCTTGATAAAATATTTTCGGCAGGCAATGTTGGCTTTGCAACGCTAGATGCGCCATTGTGGGCAATGCTGATATTTTCGGCGTTGGTTGGATTTGCGTGTCTTATAGGAGCGGCGCTTGTAGTAAAAAAGATTTTTAACAAGAGCAAAAAAGCATAAACTTCTAAAGGGTTGTGAGTTTGTATCATTACATATTCTTTTTAATGGCTTTAGTATAAATATCTCTTTTTGATTTACCTATACTATCCCTATGGATGCGGTGGTTAGGCTTACAGAGGGCAGTACGGCACGGGTGCTTATTAAATATAGCATCCCGTTTATTTTAACGGGTGTTTTTCAGTCACTGTTTAATGTTACGGACTTGGTAGTTGCGGGGCATTATTTGGGCGATATCGGCTCTACGGGAATTGGCATAGGAGGGCAGCTTTTGTACCTAATCACCAATGCTGCAATAGGAATATCGGCGGGAGGTACAATATTGGCAGCCCGCCACTTTGGAAAAAAGGAAGGCGGCAAAGCCCTAGGCGATACCGCATCGCTAATTGTAATAAACATTGTTATCTCCTTGCTGTTTACTGCGGTATTGTTGTTTTTTTCGGGAGCAATACTTAAACTATTAAAGACACCCGCTCCCGCCTATCAAATTGCTCTTGACTATGTAAGGGTGTCGGGAGCGGGGCTTGTGTTTTTATTTGTTTTTAATGCAATTATCGCAATAATTAGAGGGGCAGGGGATAGTAAGTTTCCCCTATATATAACGATTATTGCCTGTCTTATTAATGCAGGATTGGATATTTTGTTTGTGGGGCATATGGGACTTGGCGGCACGGGAGCAGCACTTGCAGGCATAGGCGCAAATGCTCTAGCCTTAATTTTGTCGCTCATATATGCCAAAAAGAAAAAACTAATAACACTAACAAAAGATATTTTTAAAAAACTTCACTCTGTAAAAGATATATTAAAGCTAGGTATCCCCATTGCATTGCTAAATATGACGGCGGCATTTTCATTTATGGGGCTAACCTTTTTGGTAAATACTTTTGCTGGCGATGACGCTCTGTATGCAAGCGCCGCCCACTCCATTGCCGCACGCTACAACGGTTTTGCCGTACTGCCCGCACGGGGAATGTCGGGAGCAATAGCCGCTATTACATCTCAAAATATTGGAGCGGGCAAGTATGCAAGAAACAAGCCCACCCTCCTTGTAGGTTTGGCAGTTACGCTTGTTGGCGGTTTGGCACTTTTTGCCGCCACGGTATTTTTCCCCGAACACATTTTTCGTATTTTTGGCGCATCCCCCGAAGTGATAGCAATTGGCAAAAGTTATATGCGTGCCTTGGGGTTTGACTACTTGCTGCTGCCCTTTGCCGTTTGCGGATACGGAATCACAGAGGGCTTTGGCAAAACAAAAGTAACAATGGCAATAAACAATATAGGCTCTGCCGCCGTGCGTCTGCCCATAGCCTTTGTTCTTTCCCGACTGTTTTCGCTTGGGCTATTAGGCATAGGACTGTCTATACCCATAGCGTCGCTGTTTTGTTCGGTAGTAATTTGGATATATATTATTGCAAAGCGTTTGCTAAAAACAAAAGCCCCCGCCCGAGAGCAGGGGCAAATAATTAAATTTTGAACAACTGCTCAACATTCCCAAAGTTATTGCAAAATTATAACAACTCTTAACTTGGTATTATAAGCCGCCTTACTTGGCAATTACAAGCTACAAGCCTTACTTTGCAATTACGAGCTACAAGCTTTACTTGCCAATTACAAGCTCAAGCCTTACTTGGCATTAAGAGCTACAAGCCTTACTTGGCAATTATAGCCTACAAGCCTTACTTGGCAATTATAGGCTACAAGCCCTACTTGGCATTACGAGCTTTGCTTGGCAATTACAAGCCTTGTTTATCAAATACTTCGACCGACGACACGGCTATGGAAATGGCGTTGCCTATACATTGGGGATTTAAGTTATCGGGGGTATCCCGCCTTGTGTGGTAATAGTTAGCGGGGGCGGGGTCCATAGCGCCCAAGGTGCAGGCAGGGATGCCCGCTTGAGTAAATGCCGCTCCGTCGGTTGCGCCCAAAAAAACTGATGCGTGCGGTAGCGGGTTTTCAAAGTGCAGAGCGGCGGCTTTATCTAGCAGGGCGACAGCTTTTGGGTCATTTTTAACCGTTCCCGACAAATCTTTGGCAAAAATAGACATATGTTCGCTATCACGAAAGGTTTCTAGCCCAACAAACACTGTTTCCACCTCTTTTAGATAGTCGCTATACTCTTTGGTAAAAGCCTTTGCGCCACGCAGTCCTGCCTCTTCCGAGCCTGTTATCAAACATACAACTTCGGTATTGGCAAAGGATATTTTTGCCTCTTTCAAATACTTTAGTACAGACACAGCGGTGAGGCAACCTGTGAGGTTGTCGTTTGCGCCGGGTACAACACGGTTGAAGTTGCTATATAAAAATAGTGATAGATAGCCGGGGGTAAATATTGCCATAACTATTATCATCCATAAAAAGTTTGCCTCAAAGCTTGCACGGGTATAGGTGATTGAAATTGCCGAAATCACTATCCCTGTAATAAGCCCTATAATGGCGCTCACTATCCCGCCAAGGTAAACACCCTTGCCAAACTTATAAAATATTGTCCATTCGTAGGCGGCATCGATGTGTCCGGAAAATATTATTCTCCTTTTAACTTCGCCCTCGGGTTTTTTAGTAGCTATTAGGTTATGCGAGGTTGATTTGGGATAAAAGGGGTCTAAAAAGCGCCAATATAGTATAAACTCAAATACAAGAACAACCAGCGAAAGAACTCCTGCGGCGATAGGCGCCCAAGGCAGCCAATAAAAAAGTATTATCCCAAGCGCAATTAACACGGGAATAATTCGGCTAAAGCCCATAAAGGCTTTGGGCGAAACGGTGAAGGGTTGCAACACAGCGGTATCTGCCCAACGGCTATCAATAAGCTCTTTTGCAAGATATTCTTGCGCCGCCTTTTCGGCGGAACTGCCTGCCTCACGAGGAGGAATATTTTGGCAGATATAGTTTATGGTATCTACCGAATACCCTACGGCATCCTCTTTAAGTTTGTTGTCAATTGGCATATGGGGCGCTCCTACTATTAAAATATGTTTATATTATAGAGGGAAAATAGACTAAAGTCAACCCCACCGAGGTGTGTTGCTTAGGTAGCCTTGACAATGTTAGATAAAAGTAATAAAATACGAATATGGTATTAGATTTAGCCGCAAAGCTTAAAGAGTTACCCGCCGTGAGCGGTGTATATATAATGTTGGACGAGTATGAACAGATACTATATGTTGGCAAGGCAAAAAACTTAAAAAGCCGAGTGCGGCAATATTTTCAAAGTTCGGCAACCAAGACAGAAAAGACCATGCTTTTGGTGGCAAAGATTGCAGACTTTAGATATATCATAACCAATACAGAGTATGAGGCGCTTGTTCTTGAAAATAATTTGATAAAAGAGCATAAGCCTTATTACAATATTCTACTAAAAGATGACAAAACATATCCATATATAAAAATTAACTTAAAAGACACCTATCCTCGCATAGAAGTTACACGAAAACTAAAGGCAGATGGCAGCAAATATTTTGGTCCATATATGTTGGGGCTTTCGGCTAGAACGATACTCAATCTAATCCATAGTGTATACAAGTTAAGAACTTGCAGGGGAGAAATAAAAGCCACAGGGCGGAGGGAATGCTTAAATTACCACATTGGCATATGCCTAGCGCCTTGCACGGGTCGGACCACAGAAGAAGAATATCGGCAAGAGGTAATGCGAGTAATAGAGTTTTTAAAGGGAAATGACAAGGATGTTAGGGAGCGGCTCAAGGCAAGGATTGTTGATGCAATAGCCCGTGAGGAGTTTGAATCGGCGATAACCTACCGTGACTCCCTAGAGGCGCTGGATAAACTGTTAAGGCGGCAAGCGCTATCTTTACCCAAAGACTTCAACTTAGATATTTTTGCCTATGCAACCAACGGAATGTATGGGGTAATAAATTATATGCCGGTTAGGGGGGGCAAGGTGTTGGGGGCAGAAAACTATCCCGTAGACGAGGCGGGGCAGCCGTCAGAAATTTTGTCGGAATATATTATGCAGTTTTACGAGAAAAACCCCGTGGTTGCCGAAGAGATAGTTGTGTCGGACGAGTTGCCGTTTGAGGCAGAGATTGCCGACTATCTAACGGCAAAAAAGGGCAGCCGTGTGCGAATATTTGCTGCGGGCGGCGGCGCAAAAAAACAGCTTATTGATATGTCTTACAATAACGCAAGTGAGCATTTGTCGGTTACGGTATCCAAAATAGCTACAAAAGAAGCCCTAACTCTCACAGCAATGCAAAACCTTCAGCACTCTTTGGGGCTTAACACTCCGCCTAAGCGCATAGAATGCTACGATATATCCAACATAAGCGGAACAGACAAGGTTGCAAGTATGGTGGTGTTTATAAATGGTGAATCGGCACGGGAGCGGTATCGCAGGTTTCGCATTAAGACAGTGAAGGGGATAGACGACTTTGCAAGCATAAGAGAAGTAGTTTCTAGGCGGGTAAAGGAGTTAAACTCAACCGATTTAAGTTTTTCCGAAAAACCCAACCTAATTATCATTGACGGCGGAAAGGGGCAATTGTCCTCTGCAATGGAAGTGTTGGAAGGATTAAATATTGCCGTAATAGGGCTTGCCAAACGGGAAGAGGAAGTTTTTTTGCCCGAGGAAAGTCAGCCTATTATATTGCCACGGGACAGCTTGGAGCTTAAGCTTATACAGCGTGTGAGGGATGAGGCACACAGGTTTGCCATAACATACCACCGGACACTGCGCAAGGAGCGGCAAACCCGTTCAAGTTTAAAAAACATAGAAGGAATTGGCGACAAATTAGCGAGAGCGCTATTAATATACTTTAAAAAGGTGGAAAACATTAAAAATGCCAGCATAGAGGAAATTATGAAAGTCGATGGCTTTGGCGAGAAAAACGCTAGAGCGGTATACGAATATTTTAATAAAGGCGAGGTAAGCGATGAAATATAAACTGATAGTTTCGGATTTGGACGACACAATATTGAGGAGTGATTATAAATATTCCGAAAGGTTTGTATCCGCCGTAAAAGAATATGAAGCAGCAGGCGGCAAATTTATTATCGCTACGGGGCGAATGACCAACATTGTACGCAACATCTGCCTTAAAATTGGTTTGGAAGGGGCGCTAATCACTTATCAAGGGGGTATGATTAGCGATATTGCTAGCGGAAAACTGCTAAAATTTTCCTCTATTCCCGTGGCATATGCGGCGGAAATTGGAGCGTATTTGGACGAAAGAGAAGTTTTTTACCAACTATACAGCACAACTACTGTTCGCAAAGAGGATGGCTACGAGCATATTGAGGCAATAATTGCCAATGGACCATCTGAATATAGTGAACATTACACCAAGTTTAGTCTTGCTCCGTTTATTGATGCGGGTGAGCCGCTAAGCCGCTATATGATAAGAAAAAACATTGACCCTGTCAAGCTTATGATTATGGCTGATCCCAAATTAGTGCAGGGATATATTGAGGAGCTAAACGCAAAATTTTCGGGTGAATTACTAATTAATACCTCAAAAGATTGGTTGGTTGAAATTATCTCAAACAAAACAAGTAAGGGTGTCGCTGTTGATTGGGTGGCTAAGCAAATGGGGATGCAAAAAGATGAAGTTATTTGCATAGGGGATAGCCTAAATGATGTGCCAATGATAAAATATGCGGGGCTTGGCGTAGCCGTTGCAAACGGAAGTCAAGCGGCAAAAGCGGCGGCGGATATTATTGCTCCCTCCAATGACGAGGACGGAGTTGCCTATATAATTAATAAATATGGGTTAAATAGGTAGACAATTTAGTTAAATTAGCAAAGGTAAGTTTACCACAAAACCTAGCTTGCAAGACAATTTTGGCAAGCAAGCGCAAAAACTTGAAAAGCCTAAACAAGGAGGGCGATATGAGCAAAAAGATAGAGGAAACAACCCCAAAAATAGTAAGTGAGGCGGAGTTTGCAAGCAGTTGCGGGTTGGAAACTTTGTATGGTACGGGCGGTAATATTACATTGGTTACTGCCAATGTTAACCGTCCTGGATTGCTTTTTGCGGGGCATTCCGATTATTTTGGCGGGGCAAGAACGCAGGTTTTGGGTAAGACCGAGTCTGCATTTTTGGCAACCTTGTCCAAAGAATTGAAATTAGAGCGGTTGAATAATTTTTTTAGTAAAAAGCCGCCTTGCCTAATAATCACTAGGGGGCAAGAGGTGTCCGACGATATTTTAACTTGCGCCCGCAGTTTTAAGATACCCGTTTTTCGCACCCCCAAAGTGACGGCGGTATTTGTGAACGAACTCTATTTATACCTTAATGAGTTGCTAGCTCCCGTAGATACGGTACATGGCATACTTCTTGATGTCTATGGTGTGGGTGTGCTGATAACGGGAAAGAGCGGCATAGGCAAAAGTGAAACATCTCTTGAGCTTGTGCATAGGGGGCATCGCTTGGTGTCGGATGATGTTGTGGACTTAAAAGAGGTAAAGTCAAAACTATATGGCAGTTCCCCCCGTATCACAAAGCATATGATGGAGATAAGGGGTGTTGGGATATTGGATATCAAGGCAATGTATGGTGTGGGAGCGGTGCTTAACTCAAAAAAAGTGCATATAAACATACATCTTGAACTATGGGATGACAACAAGGTGTACGACCGTACGGGAAACCAGAGGGAAACTGTGGAGTTTTTGGGGGTGAAACTGCCCAAATATACAATACCTGTTGTGCCGGGGAGAAACCTTGCGATATTGGTAGAGGTTGCCGCCAGAGATTTTCGCTTGAAACAGGGGGGATACAACCCGATAGAGGAGCTTAACCGCCGAATGGAGTAACATAAAAATTACGGAAAAACTCGTTTAATAATACAATAAAAACAATTTCCACTTGAAAAAATCGCCCGTAAAACAGGCGATTTTTGTTAAAAGCAAAGTGTTTAATATTACTTTCTGTTCTTTGTATTGGCAGGGTTTGCCGAATTTGGCAAGGCTTGCCGCATTTGGTAGGGCTTGCCGCATTTGGTAGGGCTTGCCGCATTTGGTAGGGCTTGCCGCATTTGGTAGGGCTTGCCGCATTTGGTAGGGCAAGTAAATATTTGGCTTAAAGGCTATATAATTTTCAAGTTGGCTGCGCCCACTATACCCATTAATTCCTTTAGGACTATATTGACATCGGATATCTTTTGGGAATGAGCATATACTTTGTTTTCAATTTGCACTTTTACTTGGTTTTTGCCCGGATGTGCTTGCAAAATATCCGTCACTTTCACAAGTAAAGTTTGGTCTGCAAGGTTGATGCACAAACAGCGTAGCGGCTCATCTGGCTCTTTGTCCTCAAGCTCCCACGGGCGCAAGTCTGTCAATGTTAGTTTAATTTCACCCTCTCTAATACTTATACGCCCTTTAACTTTTACAAGCGAATCCTTAATAAGGTGTTTTCTTATTTGGACAAGTGAGCGGCTAAAGGCTACAATTTCTACACTGTCGTACATATCCTCCAAGACAAGAATGGCTAATTCGTTGCCGTCTTTAGTTCTTTTTATGGTAAAATCAGATAGTATTCCGCCTGTGGAAATATTCATACCGTCAGTAAGAGTGGATACAGGCGGCGTTTCTGTCTCAAAATCAATATCATCCTCCTCACCTTCCTCGTCGGCATCTTTATCATTTTTCTTTTTTGGGAGCATAGAAGTATTAAAATTAAAATCTGCAAAATCCTCTTCGTATCCCGAAAGCGGATGCCCTGTAACATATGAACCCAATATCTCTTTTTCTAGCAACAATTTTTCACGGTTGGAATATTCGCTAACATATTCGTATTCATAAGGTTTATCGGTTTCGCCAAGCATAGCAAAAATATTCATTTGGTTGCTGTCGGCAAGCTTTTTTCTATTTTCAATCAAAGTAAGTATAGTTTCGTAGTTTACTCTTAAAGTACTCCGTGTCATACCAAAGCAATCGAAAGCTCCGCCGATAATTAAACTCTCTATCATCCGCTTGTTTAAGCCTGAATCAATATTGCGCTCCAAAAAGTCATAAAAGTTTTTATAATCGCCGTTGGCGTTGCGCTCGGTGATAATCTGTTCAACCGCAACAGCGCCCACATGCTTAAAGCAGGCAAGCCCGTAGCGCACTTCGCTCCCCGTTGGAGAAAATAGCGCTTCGGATTTATTTATATCAGGTGCGACAAGGGGGATGCCCATACCCCTTAGCATACGCAAGTATTTGGTAGTTTCGTCGGGCTTATGGATTCGGTTGTTAATTACCGCTGCCATAAATTCAACGGGGTAATATCTCCTATAATAGGCAGTTTGGTAGCCCAAAACGGCATATGCTGCTGCGTGCGACTTGTTAAAAGCGTATGAGGCAAAGTCCTTCATTTCATCAAAAATGCTAAGGGCAACTTTTTCGCTCACTCCGTTTCGCACGCAACCTGGTATCACTACTTCGCCGTCGACCTCCTCGCCATAAACAAACGCACGGCACTCCTCGGGAATCAAGTCCATTTTCTTTTTTGAGATAATTGAGCGAAATTTATCGGCACGGGTCATATCATAGCCGGCAAGAACACGGGTAATCATCATTGCTTGCTCTTGATAAATGATTATGCCGTAGGTAACTTCTAGTATCTCCTTTAGCGCAGGATGCTTATATACAATATTTTTAGGGTCTTCTCTATTTTTCAAAAATTGTTTTATGTTTGCCATCGGACCGGGGCGGTATAGCGCTATGCCTGCTATAATCTCCTCCAAAGAGGAGGGTTTAAACTGTTTCATAAACTGTGTCATTCCCGCTTTTTCCAATTGGAAAACCGCCTCTGTGCCGCCCGCTCCTATTTGGTTGTAAACTTCTGGGTCTTCGTAGCCCAACTTGTTAAAGTCGATATCTAGCCCTGTGCGTGCAAGCACATAGTCGTGGGTTAGGCGGATATCGGTAAGTGTCATTAGGGCAAGGAAATCCATTTTTAATAGCCCTAAATTCTCTATCTCATTCATATCGAATTGGGTGGTGATTTCGTCACCGTTTTTGGCAAGCGGGATTGTTTCTGCCGCAGGATTTTTATATATGACAACGCCAGCAGCATGTATTGAAGTGTTTCTTGGCATACCCTCTACTTGTATTGCGATATCGATAACTTTTTTGTAGTCGGGAAACTCGTTGTATAGCCTTATCAATTCGGGTACAGCAAAGGGAGATTCGGGATTTATTAGGTCGCCAATGCGCACTTTTCTGTCATTTTCGCCAAAGTCGCCAATGTTTTTGGTCAGTTTTGTAACATCGGCAAAAGGAATGCGAAACGCCCTTGCAATATCTTTGATTGCCGCTTTTTTCTTGAGTGTTCCAAATGTGATAATTTGGCTTATATGGTCTTCTCCATATTTATTTTTTACATATTGGATAACCTCATCCCTGCGGTTAAAGCAGAAGTCAATATCAAAGTCAGGCATGGAGGTTCTGTCTTTATTCAAAAACCGTTCAAAAATCAAATTATACTTTATTGGGTCTACATCGGTGATATTTATTGCATAGGCAACAATGCTGCCTACGCCGCTGCCTCTTCCTGGTCCAACGGGAATATCTTTCTCCCTAGCGTATCTAATAAAATCCCAAACAATAAGGTAATATTCGCTAAAGCCCATAGATATAATTACTTCCAGCTCACTATCGGCACGCTCTTTTAATAGGGGGGTAATTTCGCCGTAACGATTGATAAGTCCATTATAAGTTAGCTCACGCAAATAGTCGGGCGGCTGCATATCGTTAGGACATCTATATTCGGGCAGTTGATACTCTTTGAAAGTTATGCTAACATCGCACTTTTCGCTTATCTCAAAAGGGGTGTCTAGCGCCTCCTCGCACCACCCCAAAACCTCTTGCATTTCCTCACGGCTCTTATAATAAAACTCCTCACCTGTAAAACGCATACGGTTAGGTTCGTCAAAGTATGCACCTGTTTGTACGCAAAGAAGAATGTCGTGCATTTCCGCATCGCTTTTGTTGATGTAGTGGATATCATTTGTTGCAACGCACTTTACACCAATTTCTCTTGCAATTTTTACAAGCAAAGGGTTGGTCGACTTTTGCTCGGGAAGTCCGTGGTCCTGAAGTTCAATATAAAAATCTCCATCCTCAAACACAGACTTTAGGTCAAGCGCATAATTTTTTGCTCCCTCATAATTGTTTTGCAGTAAAAGTTGGGGAATTGCCCCCGCAATACAAGCGGAAAGGCATATCAAACCTTTGGAATGTTGCTTTAGGGTATTTAGGTCTATCCTTGGCTTGTAATAAAAACCGTCAATATAAGAGAGAGAATTAAGTTTAGAGAGGTTTTTATAGCCCTCGTTGTTTTTGGCAATGAGAACTAAGTGATGAAAGTTGCGCCCCTCTTTTTTACTCATATCCTCGCAAGTGTAAAACTCGCATCCGATAATTGGCTTTATGCCGTTTTCTAGGCAAGTATTATAAAACTTTATTGTGCCGTACATATTGCCGTGGTCTGTCATGGCAACAGCAGGTGCGCCAGACTCTTTGGCTTTGGCAACAAGTTTTTTAATAACGGCTGCTCCGTCTAGCAAACTATATTCGGTGTGGTTGTGAAGATGTATAAAAGGGCGGCTCATTGTATTACCTCATTTGTGTGCAGTGATTGGCGCTAAAACAAAAGTTTGGGTTACTAAAACAGCGAATTAATATGCTCAAATGCGGCTTTTTCGTCATCTCCGCTAACCGATAGATATACTACATCATCCTTTTTCATATTCAAGCTTATCAGTCCCATAATGCTTTTGGCATTTACTTTCTTTTGTGCGGCAATAACAAAAATATCAGAGATATAGCGGCTTGCAGCCTGTGCTATTACGGCGCAGTCCTCCGCTCTTATCCCTCGAGGTGCAGTGATTATTTTTTCTTTAAGCATCGGGTTGTTCTCCTTTAATTTGGTTGCTATTTCAATTATCTTTCTCATACGGTGGCTAATACCGCTTTTGCTAGCGGGTGTATCAAGCAGCGTGCCAAGCTCCTTCACGGATGCGCTAGGGTGATTTAGCCGTGCCTCGGCGGTGATTCGCAAAGTTTCTGGCAAACTTTCTAGCCCTGCGTGTTCTTTAATGTACAGTATTGCCTCTGTCTGTTTTGTGGCGGCGCTTATTGTGCGGTCGATGTTGGCTATTTCGCAGTTGAACTGTCTGTTGGCAGTATTGCTTACCAAGCGGGATAGTATCACTTCTTGCAAGGCGAAATATCCCTTGTTAGCGCCAATAAAGGCGCAAAAGTCGCTAATTTTTTCTGAATCTTTAATATAAATGTAATATGCTCCCTTTTTTTCTCTTGTCTTTGCCTCTACACCGCCGCTTTTTAATATTTCTACCGTTTCATTTGCAATATTTTGTGATGCGAGCGAGAATTCCAAGTAGTATCCTGTTGCGCCTTTTTTCCCGTTTTCCGCAACAGATAGGTTGCCTGTGGCAGAATATAAGCCTTTTATGTATGCCCGTTTGCAGCAATCATTGGCGATGAGGGC
>JBAZCO010000030.1:0-16155 GCA_041654915.1 Clostridia bacterium
GCCCTTCTATTTTGGCATTTTGCACGGCAAGCAGCAGTTGCTCGTTCTTAAAAAAGTTACCGTCCTCGATTTCTTTGGATATGCGGGTAAGCTCTTGGTAAACAATCCTGCCCGCTCCCATATTGATATGTCCGACTTCGCTGTTGCCCATTTGTCCGTCCGGCAATCCTACATCCAAACCGCTTGCGCCTATTTTTGTGCTTGGGTACTTCTCCCAAAGCGACTTAAAAAAAGGTGTGCCGCTAGCTGCAATGGCATTGCCCCTTGTTTCGTCTGTCAGCCCAAAGCCGTCCATTATTATTAAAGCATTTAACATATAGTTTTTAAGTTTTTTCTCCTGTTTTTAGTAGTTTACAACCTTGGCAAAGTCCTCTGCCTTGAGGGATGCGCCGCCTATTAGCCCGCCGTCAATTTCTGGCTGTGCCATAAGCTCTGTTGCATTCTTGGGATTCATACTTCCGCCATATTGTATGCGCAAAGCCCTTGCGGCGGTCTTGCCGTAAAGCTTGCGTAGCGCCTTGCGAATAACGGCAATTGTGTCGTTGGCATCTTGAGCGGTTGCCGTTCTGCCTGTGCCTATCGCCCAAACCGGCTCATAAGCTACTACTATGCGCTTTAAAGAGGTCTTATCAACATCTTGGAATGCGGCATTGATTTGTCTTATCACGACTTCGGCGGTCTTGCCTGCCTCTCTCTCCTCTAGGGTTTCGCCCACGCAAATTATTGGCTTTAGGCTATATTCCAAAGCGGCTTTTGCCCTTGCATTAACAGTTTCGTCTGTTTCGCCAAAGTATTGGCGGCGCTCGCTATGCCCTACTATAACATATTCAACTTTAAGCTCCTTTAGCATTTCTGCGCTTATCTCCGCTGTGAATGCACCGCTATTTGCCCAATGCACATTTTGAGCGCCAAGCTTAATTTTTGTGCCTCGTATCGCCTTTCTTGCAACTTCGATATTGGTATATGGCACGCAAACAACTACTTCGCATTGTGCATCCGCTACAAGGGGGGCTATTTCCTTTATAAGCTCCTTGGTTTTGGCTTGTGTGTAATTCATTTTCCAATTTCCAGCTATAATGGGTCTTTTCATTTTTTATTCTCCTTTTCTTTAAATGTAAATATTATTTATCGTTTGCTTTAGGTGTAAATATTATTTATCGTTCAAGCAAGCTACTCCGGGAAGCTCCAACCCTTCTAAAAACTCGAGTGATGCTCCGCCCCCCGTAGAGATGTGTGTCATTTTATCGGCATAGCCCAACTGCTGTACCGCCGCTGCGCTGTCGCCGCCGCCAATAATCGTAACAGCATCCGTTTCCGACAAGGCTTTTGCCACCGCCCGTGTGCCGCCGGCAAACTTATCAAACTCAAACACGCCCATAGGACCGTTCCAAATAACCGTCTTTGCACCCCTGATAGCGCCCGAGAAAAGCTCAACAGTCTTTGCGCCTATATCTAGACCCTGCCAACCATCGGGAATATCTCCTTCTATCAACTTTGCCTCGGCATCGGCAGAGAACCTGTCACCAATGATATTATCTATTGGCAATAGAAAGTTCACACCCTTGTCTTTTGCTTTGGCAATCAAGGTTTTGGCAAGCTCTATCTTGTCTTTTTCGCAAAGTGAATCGCCTACAGTAAGCCCTTTTGCGGCAAAAAAGGTGTAAGCCATTGCGCCGCCTATGATTAAGGTATCTACCTTTTCGATAAGGTTATTGATAACGCCAATCTTATCCGACACTTTTGCTCCGCCCAAAATTGCAACAAACGGACGGGCGGGATTGTCTAGAGCTCCGCCCATAACGCTAAGCTCTTTGCCAATTAAAAATCCTGCAACGGCAACGGGAGCAAAGCCATATTGGGCTATACCCGCTGTGGATGCGTGCGCCCTGTGAGCTGTGCCAAACGCATCATTAACATAAACATCGCAGTACTCCGAAAGAGCTTTGCAGAAGTCTTTATCGTTCTTTTCCTCCTCTTTGTGGAAACGGAGGTTTTCTAGCAATAAAATTTCGCCGTCTTGGAGAGCGGCGACTTTGGCTTTTGCGTCCTCACCTATGATATCGGTAGCAAAGGCAACAGGTTTGCCGATTATTTCTGCCAACTTTTCCGCCACGGGACGAAGTGAAAACTTGAGGTTAAACTCGCCTTTGGGACGCCCCATATGTGAGCAAAGTATAACTTTTGCGTTGTTTTCTACCAAATATTTTATGGTGGGAACTGCGCCTTGAATCCTATTGGTGTCCGTGATAACTCCGTCTGCCATAGGCACATTAAAGTCCACTCTAACTAAACATTTTTTGCCCCTTACATCAATATCTTTTATTGTTTTCTTGTTCATAAAACCTCCACAAAAAATTAATTTTTACCTTATTATTATATCACTTTAAACTGCCAAGAGCAATAGGATTATAGTATAAAACCCCCTTGTTTTATCAAATTTCTCTAACAATCCTATCTATATCTGCAAGACTTTCCGCATTGTATATATCTGTCCTAATTTTTTTTGCTCCAACAAGTCCTCTCACATAGGCGGCAATATGCTTTTTCATATTATTCACCGCCGCAAACTCGGGCATAGTTTTAAGTAATTCCCGTGTATGCTCGCTGATAAGCTTAGCAATATTATAATCCGCCTCCACCCCACGCACCTCGGCAAAAACATAGGGCTTGCCTATCGCACCCCTTGCAATGGCAACCCCGTCTACGCCCGTATATTCAAGCATCCGCAGGTAACTATTGCGGTCTACCACATCGCCATTGCCAACAACGGGTATCTTTACCGCATCCTTTACCTTGCGAATAATTTCAAGGTCGGATACACCCGAATAGAACATATCCCGTGTTCTGCCATGTATTGTAACCATAGCCGCACCGCCCTCCTCGCAAGCCTTTGCCACTTCGGGAGCATTTTTTTCCTCGGGCGAAAACCCCGCTCTAATCTTAGCGGTAACCGCTCGCCCGTCCGCCGCCGCTACCGCCGCTTTTATTATATTATGTACCAAATATGGCATACGCATAAGCGCACTACCCTCTTGATTTTTGACTATCTTGGGAACAGGACAGCCAAAATTAATATCGATGATATCAAATTTTTCCAGCTCCTTAGTCTGTATCGCACTAGCGATAATCTCTGGCTCTCCCCCAAACAACTGCACCGCCTTTATCTTTTCTGACGGGTGGGTGGTGAGAAGTGCCGCTGTATTCTCATTGCCATAAAGTAAGCCTTTTGCGCTGACCATTTCGGTAAAAGTTAAACTTGCGCCGTATCTTAGGCACAACATTCTTAGCCCCACATCGGAAAAGCCCGCTATTGCGGGAAGTATTAAGTGAGTTGGCAGACTAAACTTACCTATTTTCATATAATTCCTTATACTCTCTGTACCAGCCTTCCTTGACTTCATCGGAAAAATCGGTGACTGCACCGCCGTTTTCTTTGGCTCGCTTATCTACATATGTAAAGCGGTTTACAAATTTAGCGGTTGTGCGGTTTAATGCGACTTCGGGGTCAATTTTTAAAAACCGCACAAGGTTTACCGCCGCAAACAAAAGGTCGCCCGCCTCTTCCTCCATATTTTCTTTGGAGTATGCGTTTTTAAGTTCGTCCAATTCCTCTAACACTTTTTCCGCAATCTGGTCTGCAATGCTAAAATCAAAGCCCGCTTTTGCGGCAATTTTTTGTATTTTGTGCGCCCGCATTAAGGCAGAAAAAGTTTTTGGCACGCTGTCTATTTTGTCCGATACGCTTCTTTGCCCCTTTTCTTTTGCCTTGGCTTTTTCCCAAAAGCTTAGTGCCTCATCTGCATTGTTTGCCGCATTGTCGCCAAATATATGGGTGTGACGAAAAACTAGCTTTTGGCACAAGTTGGATACCATATCATTGGTATTAAATGCGCCCCTGTCCTCGGCAATTACAGCGTGAAACAGCCCTTGCAAAAACACATCGCCGCTTTCTTCCAATATTTTATCCTTATCATCTAAATCTATTGCCTCAACCAACTCATATGCCTCCTCAATCGCATTACCCCGTATGCTCTTGTGGGTTTGCTCCCTATCCCATTGGCAACCGTTAGGGTCACGCAAGCGACGGATTACCTCAACAAGGTCGCCAAAAGTATAGCGCTTGCGCTGGGTAAAGGGTTGCCCCTCAATAAAAATTGCATCCGCTAAGCCCTCAAACTTATCCAATGCGACTTTAAAAACCTCGCTGCCTAGCAGCACGGCTAAAGTGGTATTTGCCTCAAATAAATCTAGTAACTTTTTAGCTATATCATTACTGTTTTCGTTGGTGATGCTGGTGATTATTAAAGGGATATTCAATTCAAACTGCACGGCTTGCCTCTTTAAAAAATCATTGGCGGAATATAACGCAAATGTAGTACGACTTCCCAACAGCTTACTTATGTTTTGCATTTTTTAACCTCTTGTTATCGATTTGGACAGTGCTGCAAGCTGTTTGCCAAAAGGCAAACTCAAAAGCTCGCTCTCACTGAACGCTTTGAATACTAGCAACAACAGAAAATATATTATTCCGCCCACGATAGTTGCCGCAATCGCCGCAGACTTCCCGTTAGTAATCAAGTTTATCAGCAGTACTGCCCCGCCCATTATAACACCTGAGAGTACAATAATGCCACTATTTTTATACATTTCTGTGCTTTTCCCCGTCAAACGGCTCACCGACACAAAATTAAGAGCTGCTGTTAGCGTAAAGCAAGTGACCGACGCTATCGCCACACCGTAAATGCCCAAAAACGGCAGAAGTATAAGGTTTAGGGCAATTTTTACTCCCACTCCTATCGCCATATTCTTTACCGCTCGGTAGGATGCGCCCAAGCCCTGCATAATTGATGTGAAAATTTGTGTTGCCGCCAGCGCTATCACGGAAAAAGCGCCTATTCTAAGCAGCATAGCCGCCTCGCCCAATTCGGCAAGGCTCAAAGAGGGATATAAAAAATTGAGTATTCCCGCAGGCATTGTTGCATAGAGAAAGGCAAACGGCACGCCTATCATAAGCGACAATTTTAGGGCGGTATCTCTTTTTTGTTTGATTAAGCTAATATCCCGCTCCGCTTTGCCCTTTGATAGTTGCGGGATAACCGCTATTCCAAGCGACAGCGCAAGCACAATTGGGAGATTGATGAGCGTACTCACATACCCTGTAAACAGTCCATAGCTAGAAGTAGCGCCCGTTTCTTGCAAGGTGCGGGAAAGTATATTTACTACCAAAAGGCTGTCTATAATTTGTGAAAAAGGGAGAATCATACCCCCTATCGTCATCGGCATAGAAATCTTAATAATCTCTTTATATTTCTCTCTAGAGGCTCGCCAATTTAGCGACAATCGGAAAGGCGGATTATCTTTTCTATACATAATATACATAATGATAAAAGTCACCCCCTCCGACAGAGTGACACCCAGCATTGCGCCAAACACCGCCCAACTAATTCCATAGCGCATTAATAAGATTGCAAGGGTGAGTCCTGCCGCTAACTTTACTATCGATTCGCTAATTTGCGAAATTGCCGAGGGGGTCATATTGCCGTTGCCTTGAAACCACCCTCTAAGCACAGCTATACCCGACACAAAGAACACAGCGGGTGCAATGGCAACATATCCAAGACGGGCTTGTGAGCTACCTTGCAAGCGACTTAGGCTACCCGAAAGCAGTATTAGCGCTCCCGACAATACAATTCCCACCATTAGGAGAACGGACATAGATGCATGCAAAATTGTTTTTGCCTCATCTCCTTTATCCTTTGCTAGCTTGTCGCTAACAAGAATTGAGATGGCAACGGGCAGCGCCCCCGAGGAAGTAGATAAAATGAATGCGTACACAGGGAAAACCAACTGATACACACCCATACCCTCTGCCCCTAGAGCGTTGGTGAGCGGAATGCGATAGAACGCTCCCGCAATTTTGGCGAAAAAAGTGGCGAGCGCCAAGATGCCCGCCCCTTTTAAAAAGCTTTTCTTCAAAAAAACCTACCGCTTAATTTATGCTTGAGCGGCAAAAAATGAGGCTGCTGTTTGGGCAAGCATAAGCGCTAGGTCGTTCAACTCTTTGGATGAAAACAAAATTACTGCGCCCATAACATCGCCCGCCTTAATTATCGGATGCAATGCGATTCCGCCTATGTTAGCGGTATCTTCGCCTATCACTGCAATAACATTTTTGCCGTTTAATAGGCGGGGTTTTCTCTCTTGTATTAGCTTTTCGCCCTTGTAACTTAGTGAATCCCCTTGCTTGAATATGCGTATATCTCCGCTAACAGCAACCACCTTGTCCGCATCGGTTATCACCGCAGTATACCCAGTTGATTTGCTTACCGCCTCGGTATATTCGGTTGCAAGACGCTCAAGCTCGTTTACCGCTGAATATTTTTTGAGTATCAAAGAGTTATTCTCGGTGGTAAATACCTCTAATTCCTCGCCCTCTCTTATCTTCATTGTGCGTCTTATTTCCTTGGGGATAACAACCCGTCCAAGTTCGTCTATCCTTCTTACAATACCTGTGCTTCTCATAAAAAATCACACTCCTTGATAATAGAGTGTGTTCTTTTTGGTAAAATATTAGCAGTTCTCACTATATATTATTAATTTTTCTAAAGCTTTCCTCAACTAGCAGAGTGTACTTTACGCTGTACCTTGCATCACGAAAATAAAATCTGTTTATCACTCCCTCCACTGTGAGGTCTACCGCCTCTTTGGTCTTTTGCACTATGGTAAAGGTGCATTTTAGCGGGAGCTTGATTTCCAAAGGCGTGCCGTCAAACATTTTGCCTGCAAAACCAATATACTCATCGTCTATATAAAGTTCGCCCTCGCCCTTCTCTTTATAAATGTTGTCCTCGGGGTCGTTTTGCTCCCATACCACGCTTTTAGATATGCGGAAATTGGGATTAGCCAATTCTTTTCTTATACTTTCCCTTTGGTAGTCGTACCATATATCTATGCGGGGAAAAGCTTTGCTTCCCTCTGACGGGATAAGCTCCCCATACTCTGTATACTCCACCTTGTTGCCGCAAGCCTCGCAAAGTAGCTCTCGGTCGGTGGACACCATTTCATATTCCGCCTCGCATTTTGGACATTTATAAAGAATATAATTGAGACCCTTTGCGGGCGATTTACTGCGAAACCTTATATTATTATCCCTTTGATAAATATGGTCGTTGTAGTCAAACTCCTCTTTTAGGCGGGCATACATCTCATCGTTGCTTAGGGCGCTTAACTCCTCTTGGGTAAATAGCAGTTTTATCGTTTGCTCTACCCTGCCACGCTTAAAGCTTTTGTACCACTTGGGACGGGAGCTGTACCCGCCGTTATTGTGGCACATCACCACGGGAACATTGAGGAATTTGAGAAGTTTGGTAAGGCTAGGCGATAGGTAGTGCAAGGGGCGACCGTCCAGCGAAATTTTGCCCTCGGGGAAAAATGCAAGAGAACAGCCATTATCCACCGCTTTTTTGATGTAGCGGATACTACCGATATCGGTTGCAAATTGGCTGATTGGCAATAGCCCCGCATACTTGAGTATCGGTTTTACCAACCGCCAAGTAAATACATCTCTGCCGCACACAATATTAAGGTGGCGGGGGAGAAGGGCTGTCATCATAAAGCTAACATCCATAGGGCAAGAGTGTGTGCCTATGGCGACAAATGCCCCTTTTATCTTTTTTATACGCTTGTCCTTATCTATTTTTATCCTAAAAAAAGCCCAAGCCACAAATTTTGCGATAGGAGCTAGCAACCAATACAAAATGGCATTGGGTTTTTGCGGCTCTATGGAAAAATAGCTCTTCTCCTTTTTCATAATGTCCTTCTTGCTTTGCACTATTATTTTACACCAAATTCTCAGGATTCAAACAAAGCAGTTGGGGCAGTACAAATCTGCCGTCCTTGCGAATTAGTACATCGTCAAAATAAATCTCGCCTCCGCCGTACTCGGGGGTTTGAATTAACACCAAATCCCAATGGATTGCGCTAATATTGCCGTTATAGCATTCGTCATAGCAAGCACCGGGGGTGAAGTGTATAGAACCTGCTATCTTTTCATCAAACAGGATATCGCCCATAGGATTATTAATAAATGGGTTAACGCCAATGGCAAACTCGCCAACATAGCGTGCGCCCTCGTCAGTGTCGAAAATCTTGTTTGCCGCCTCGGTGTAGTTTGCGGTAGCTTTGATAATCTTACCATTTTTAAACTCTAGGCGTACATCTTTAAACTCTATGCCCTTTTCTATGGAGGGAACATTATATGATATCACACCGTTTACGCTATCCCTAATGGGCGCAGTATAAATTTCGCCATCGGGTATGTTCCTTAGCCCCGAACACTTTTCGCTCCCTATGCCCTTTATGCTAAAGGTAAGGTCGGTATCTTTTGCTGTTATGCGCACTTTGTCCGTCCTGTTTATAAGTTCGGCAAGCGAGTCCATAGCCTTGTCCATCTTGCGGTAGTCCAAGGTGCATACATCAAAATAGAAGTCTTCAAATGCCGCAGTACTCATTTTGGCAAGCTCTGCCATACCTTCGGTAGGATAGCGTAGCACTACCCACTTGGTCTTTTTTACACGCAATTCGTGGTGTACGGGGTGAGAGTAATATTTATCATATATCTGCATCAATTCCCCGTCTACATCCCTAAGTTCGTAGCAGTTGTTGCCGCCACGCACACCTATATATGCGTTCATTTCTGACATACGAAAAGCATCATACTTACACATAGTTTCTGCAAGTTCACGGCTGATGCCACGCAACAGCGTGCGCCTTATCCTGTTGTCATTGATTTGCACAAACGGCAGTCCTCCCGCCGCATATGCCTCCTCTACAAGAGCAGTTACAAATTCGTGGTCAACGCCAAACGCCTCTATTAGTATTTTCTCGCCCTTTTGCAGGCTGCAAGAATAGTTGATGAGTATATTTGCTAGTTTTCTTTGTCTTGGGTCAGTCATTATTATTGTCCTCTTTCTTTGTTTGTTTTTTTGCCCGCTTTACGGGATAATATAAGTTTTGCTTTTTGGGGTCGATTAATATATTATAGTACATTGCGGCATCGGCTTTGGCAAGAGCTAAGTCCATATCCACACAAAAGCCGCATTCTTTGGGAGTAGCGCCGGGAATTTCCCCTTCGAAGTCGGACGCATAGTCAAACGCACGCTCTACAAGCGGCAGGATATCCTCCGACATAAAGTCTCCTGCCATAATCAAGTAAAAACCCGTGCGGCAGCCCATAGGTCCAAAGTAGACCACACGAGTACCCCACAGGGAATCATTTCTGAGATATGTAGCAATGATATGTTCCAAAGCGTGTACCGAGCCTGTTTCCATCACGGTATCGTGGTAAGGGCGTTTCATACGAAGGTCAAATGTGGTAAGGGTGGCATCCCCCACCATATATTTAGAGGATACAAACACCCCCTGTTTTAATTTGAGATGGTCAACTTTAAAGCTTGGTATAGTATCCATAAAAAAGCCGCAACTCTCCCTAAAATATTGATATACTTAATTGTAATACATAAAGGTAAAAATATCAAGTAAAATTTTATGTTGCAAAATGCATCGCAAAGCCCAAGCCATTAAAACATAATTTTAGAGTGCTAAATAATAGGTCTTGTTTTATAAAACTTCCCCCTGTGGATATGATTTCACAATTAATTAAACCTCAAGGTCCAAGTCGAGGCAAATGGCAATATGGTTAAACTTTAAGGCTCAAGGCTAGGCGAGTGACAATATGGTTAAACTTCAAGGCTCAAGTCGAGGCGGACGGTGGGGACTTTTGAGGGAGTTTGTCGGGGAGCAGAATGACCGATAGGTTTGCAAGAGTTTTTACAAATGGGAATAAGATGATTGTTGTAGTGAGGTTGAAAACTACATGGAAGTAGGCGATGAGAGCGGCGGGGCTGATTTTTTTAAGCGCATTTATGCACACGGTATCCCCCCATATTATAAGAAAAGGCATAAAGACGATAACGCCGATGACATTAAATAAAAGGTGAATGAGTGCGGTACGCTTTGCGTTTAGGTTTGCGCCAAGGGATGCAAGTATTGCAAGAATACAAGTGCCAACATTGCTACCCAATATAATATAGAATGCCGCCCCCGCACGCATTAGCCCCGCCTCGGCAAAGGTGATAGATATGCCGGTTATTGCCGTGCTAGATTGCACAATTCCGCTAGAAAATGCGCCAATTAATACTAAAAGAAAGGGGTTTTCCACCGATAATATCAAGTCGGCAAGGCGTTTAGATTCCTTTAAGAACTCCACGCTGTTGCCCATTGTATCCAGCCCGATAAAAATAAGTCCGAACCCCGCAATTATCCAACCGATTGTGCGGTTTTTCTCCTTTTTTGAACCCATAACAACGGATGCACCAATTAAAGCGCAAAAGGCAAGGAGTTCCCCAACAGGCAGATATCCCAACGAAAATAACAGCACAGTAAAGGTTGTGCCAACATTTGCTCCCATAATAATAAGGGTAGCTTGCAAGAGATTAACTATCCCCGAGTTTACCAGCCCCAAGAGTATTACGGTCGTAGCAGAGGAGCTTTCTAAAATAACTGCCGCCCCTGCGCCCATACCAATACCTGCAAGCCTGTTGCCCGACATCTTGCCAAGCATACGGCTAACATTGCCGCCTGCGATTTTTTGCAAGTTGCGGGAGATGAGCTGCATACCCAAAAGGAAAACTCCTAGCCCCGCCAACAACATAAGAAAGTTAGCAAAAGTACCCATATGTAAAATTCTATGCGCATAATGTTATGATAATTATAATAAAAGAAAATAAATGCTAAGAATTGCCAAAACCTTGCCTTAGAGTAAATATATATTAGTTGTTTTTAAAGTGAACACATAGAAAAAATGCCTTTTGAGAAAAAGCTATGATTCGCTCTTTCTCAAAGGCAATCTTAATAGATATAAATTAAGGAAGATTTTGGGTGTGTAGCCCTTTATGCCTTGCAGCAATAATTATAGATTACAAAACACTAGATTTCAAACCCTTGTCTTCTCCATTCCTCTCGGTTTTCCGCTCCGTTTTCTACATCGTAGATATCCAAGACTTCGTAGTGTCCTTTGCTCTTGTATGCAGAATATGTGCTATCATCTTCAAACGCACGCTTTGCCCCTGCGTTTGGCAGGAATATATCGGTAATCTGCCCCATTTCCTCCTCGCCGGAATCACTTTCCATACCCGCACCACGGAAAGGCTTAACAAGCATATAGCCCGTATGCGTTGGGGGGGTCTCCATATACATATAAATATAATAAAGCGTCTTGTTGTAGGCAAAGGCGGCGCTGTTGATAATTTTTACATTGCTGCCAAGGGACAGCCTGTTTAGCCCCGTGTTTTCAAATGCCGATACACCCACTGTGATGTCTGTTCCTTTTATTAGCCTTACATTTTTTAGTAAAGAACATTCCTTAAATGCACCCTCGCCTATCGCTCTCAAGTTATCCCAAGAATATAATGCTGTAAGCGCTGTTCCCTTAAACGCAAACCGCCCGATATCCGTAATGTTGTAAGCCTCCCCGGAATTGATGTTATCCCCAAAGTTGATGTTACCCAACCTTGTGCATCCTTCAAAGGCATAATCTCTAATTTTGTATACGGTATTTGGAATATTTACCGTGATGATATCGGCATTGGTTACATACTTGCCTATCTCTCTTACCGTCTTTCTAACACCGCCCACATCAAACTGTGCAGGGATTACTATGTTGGTTTTTTCGGCGTTATCATAGTATCCGTACTCCTCTATGACAAAGTTTGCGACTACATCATTGCCGCCTATATCCTCGTAACCTATGCGGAGATTGTTGTCGATATCCACATAGACATCCTCACGGGCATAAACTCTCAATTCCTCTTTCCAAATACCTCCCCACAGTCTTTCGCCCTCAAGCACCCAAAGCCGCCTATATTCGGACAGACTAGCCTTTGGTACAAGGTATTTTACATACTTTGCACCGTTCAAACCTTGCAAAGCATCACGGTCGTTTCTTTGGAAAGCGGGAACGCTAATCGCATTAATCACCACGACACGCAAGTTCCAATTGTTATAAAAAGGCGACACGCCATAGTTGTTAAGTGCGGTACTCTTTATATCCACTTCTCTAACTTTAGTGTTTTCAAAGGCATAGTCGCCTATGCTTTCAAGCAAACTGCCGTCTGCAAAGTTGATTGCATTAAGGTGGCAGTTTTGAAAAGCGTAGTCCCCTATCTTTAATAATACGGGAATATTTATTTCTTTAAGGTCTTTTAGCCCCACGGTAGAGGCAAAAACTCTGTCGCCTAGCTCCCTAATCCCCTCGGTTAGCTTTATTGTTTTTAGTGCGGGGTTGTCATAAAAAGCATAAGCGGGCAAGAATGTAACACCACCCTCTGCGGCAGAGTCAATCCTTTGCCTGTCAAGAATAGTTGCGCCCGTTATTAGCGTGGTTAGCGATTTAGAGCCTCGAAACAGCCCCTCGCCCGCCTCTATCAAGCTAGAGTCCGCCATAAAATACACGGTCCTAAAAGTACTGTTTTTGAATACTTCCTTTCCTAATTTCTCCACCTCTTTGGGAATAAACAGGGTGGCATTGTGGGTGGTGGTACTTCCCGGATTTTCCATATTTTCCACCACTCTTGTATTGTTTATTGTAGTTGCCCAACCCGTGCCTTGGAAGGCAAAGTCACCTATTTCCCGCACACTAGAGGGAATAAAGAAGTTGCTAAGCCCCGTGCAGCCGCTAAATGCGTTTTTTCCTATTGTCCGCACATTGCTACCTAAGCTAATTTTTATGGGAAGTCCAAAGAAAACGCTATCCCCTATCACCTCTATGCTGTCGGCAAGGGTGAAAAAGTTCTGCACATTGAGCGCCTGCATTGAGCCTGCGCCCAACTCTCTAATGGGATATCCGTCCACAGTTTCATCCATTTCCAAGAACAAAAAGCGCAGCTTGCCCGCATCGGTTAGCGACAAAATGCGGGCATACTCCACATTATGCTCGTCTGTCAAGACATCATAGTTATATAGGCAGCCATAGTGTGCATATACGGTAAGCCCTTCATAATATTCATAAAATCCGTTCTCATTTATTCTTTCGCCCTTACCGTTAGGCTCGGTAAACCACCCAACAAAGGTATAGCTTTCACGGCGGAAGTCCGTGCGGTTCATAGCATTATCGTCTAGCAAAGACTTTACTTCATATAGCGATTGCATAAACTTAACTTCGGCAACATTACTAAAGGGTGTGAGTGCCGCATCTGCGTTTATCGAAAGGTTAAATGTGGGCGCAATCCTAACCGTCTTGGTGTTGCCAGATAGGTGTTTAATTTCTTTTTGCACATTAGATTGCCTATAAAAGATGCTATGCACAGTGATATCAAAGTCGCCCGAAGTCGCTTTAGGACGATACAAAACAGAGATTGTAGTCCAACCAATAGTATCCGCCACCCAATTGGTGCTGTTGTAAAGGTCGTCATTGACCTTGAAAGAAATAATCGGCATTTTATCCTTATTCAAAAAAGTAACCGTTATGCGTACTTCCTCTGTGCGAGGGTCGCCCGCCTCCTCGGTAACTTCTAGGCACAGCAAGTTATCTGGGTCTACATAGTCGGACTTGGCTCGCTTAATCTCCACGGTGTTTAGGGTAGGCAGATTAGCGTTGGACGATGTGGTGTTGTCGCACGCAACAAGGAGTGCCGCCAAAAGAATGATTAATATTGTTGTAAATATAAGTGTTTTTTTCATATTTCACCTTTTTGTTTAACTTGTCGGTACGGGCTAAAGGTTGTTAGACCCGTGTTTATTTTTTTGAAAACTCGATTTAGTTTCCCGTGTTCTGCCTTTTTCTTATAATAGCTATAACTGCTGCCACAATAGCGCCAATTAGCACAGCGCTGCCCGCTCCAATTCCCACATATAGCCAAACGCTCTTATCGTCCTTATCACTTGGTGGGGTGGGGTCGCTTGGGTCGGTAGGGTCGGGTGTTGGTTCTGGGTCGGGCGTTGGCTCGGGGTCGGGCGTTGGGTCTGGGTCGGGCGTTTGCGACTTTTCCTTTACCTCAAAGCTTGTTTGATAGTATATAGCCCCGCCAAGCCGTATTTCTACGCTAACAACTCCTGCCTCGGTGACCACATATATTCCGCCTTCCACCAACTCGCCGTTAATATAAAGTTCGGCGCTATCTTTTAGTCCTGCAATTGCCGATATGGATATGACAAGCGGCGCATCATCAAGTACAATTTCGCCGTCCTCGGGGATATAATCGCCCAAATCAATTTCCAATTCACTTGCGTTTATCTTTGCATCTATTATATAAGCATCGCTTTCGGCAAAAGTGTAGTTAGCATCGTTGGGCGTAAAGCGGATTGTATAGTTGTGTTTGCCGTACTTTAAAGTATATTCCTCTGTAAATACCCAAACTCCGTCCATATTGGGAAAAACTGAGAGCGCATTGGTAGCAATATCCTTGTCTAACAAGATAATATTATCCCTAAAGACAGCAACCGCCTCGCCAGACACAAATATTTTCGGCACTGCGGGTACAATGGTAACCACCGCCGATAAGGTTATATCCTCATAATGCTCCTTAGTCACTTTCACTCTAACTATATACCCTTCCAACTTAACATACTGCGGTGGCTCGCCAACAAACTCACACTCCGCCCCGTTTGGCAAGGTGATGTCTAGGTCTGTAATAATTATTGGCAAACCGCTGTAAGACACACTACTATCGGAAAACACCACACCGTCTAACATTCCTTTTGTTACGGTAAGCGTGCCAACTATCGTGCTAATCTGGTAGTTGTTAGCGGTTGCCTCGGCAAAAATACTATATTGACCGGGAATATCTATCCCCGCTTGGTATTGACAAGAATAATCAACTTGCACAACTTGGGGCAGGTCATCGCCAAGCAAACCCACTATGAGCGAATTAAACACGGGCAAAGCCTCTGGATAACGCACCGTTGCCGCTTGCACTTGCACCGTGAGCGGGGCAGGAGTTATATAAAAAGTAAAGGTGTTTTGGGGGAAGTAGTAATTGGTTGCGCCAAACGGAAGAGTGAGCGTAGCTTGAGCCGTATATTCGCCCACATCCTTAACTTCGCCGCTCACAGTAATTTTTGCACCAACGGGGTTGGTTGTCGGTTTTTGTGACATTAACTCCCCCTCTCCAATATTGCGTGCAATATTAAAAACTGCACCGTTATAGACGGTACTTTCCGCTATATTCCAATCAATATACAAGGGTTTTGGGGATATCGACACGGCTCTGCCAACATTAATCAAGGTAAAGTCTATGCCGTCTGTGTTCTCTGCGCTATCGATATCGTATAAGTTTACTGTTAAGACACTATCGGTTGCGGTACTTATGTTAAAAACAATATCCTCTTCAATAATATTCCCGTCAAGTTCAAGCTCGACTGTTCTTGTGAATTTTTTGCCGACTTGCTTACCAAATACAAAGTTAGTCACACCGATATCATTCAAAACATCAATGGTAACCGCCGCTTTTTTCACTCTTAGCAATATTGCAGGTTGTACCATAATGTAGTTAGGGTTGTCGCTAGCATATGTAATACCATAGTCCCCCGGCAATTTAATTTCGGCAGGGATAGAGGTATAGGAGATATTGACTTTGTCACCCTCGAACACTTGTACCCCTTGGGTATAAAGAGGTTCAAGACTTTGCACAGAACCGTTATAGGTGAGGGGAGATAGCGTTGCCATAGTAATCTCTTTGGGATTAACTCTTATATCTCCCGTATCAACTGTCTTTTGATGGTAGTTTGGGTTGCCTGTGATAACGGCGCTTAGGTTGGAGTACAATCCAACATTAAGAACAGTAATAGTATCCCAATCATTAAATATATCATTATTATAATTATAGTTATATGTGATAGTAAAGGTCTCCCCGCTTGGTAAGTCTGTACTATCTATTTTTACCGTATAGGTGCGCCTTTCATAACCAAAGCTGTTTATCTGCTGTGTAGAGAGTGCCGCCTGTTCTGCATCCCCCTCAAAAAGCTTGAGTTGTATGGCTCCCAATGTGGCTTTTTGTATGCTGAAATCCAGCGTAGTTTGCCCCGCAAGAAAGTTGACGGTTTGGTTATAATTTAATATCAATTTATATTCTCCGCTATCTTTGGGCGCACTGCCTATTG
>JBAZCO010000031.1:0-15890 GCA_041654915.1 Clostridia bacterium
GAAATTATTAAAGAGGCAGAGCGTCCCTTTATTTATGCGGGCGGCGGAGTTATCATATCCGATGCCGCAGAGGAGCTAAAAACCTTTTCCGATAAGATTGATGCCCCCATTGGAACATCTATGATGGGGCTTGCCGCTGTGCGGGCGGATAACCCCCGCTTTTTAGGAATGACGGGTATGCACGGCAAGTTTGCCGCAAGCAAAGCTATGTCGGAGGCGGACTTGATTATTGCGATAGGCACAAGGTTTTCCGACAGAGCGACAGGCAACAAACGGGAGTTTGTAAGCGGCAAAAAGATACTTCACATTGATATAGACCCTGCCGAAATCGGCAAGAATATACCCGTATATGTTTCTCTGGTTGGAGATGTGAAAAAT
This sequence comes from Clostridia bacterium, assembly GCA_041654915.1. Lineage (GTDB taxonomy): Bacteria > Bacillota > Clostridia > Christensenellales > DTU072 > JBAZCO01. The sequence continues at coordinate 379 of JBAZCO010000031.1, forward strand.
ATTTTGACAAAGCTTGTAACCGAGCTTCCCGAAATTGGGCGTACGGAATGGGCTAGTCGCATAGCGGAAATCAAGACTTCTCCCGACTCCCACCTAGAAATGGATAAATCTCGCCTCAATCCCCAATCGATAATAGAAACGGTTGCAAAGTATGCGGGTAAAAATGCCGTTGTCGCTACGGATGTTGGACAGCACCAAATGTGGACGGCGCAATATTATAAATTTTTAAAGCCTCGTACCTTTGTCACATCGGGCGGCTTGGGCGCTATGGGCTTTGGTATGGGAGCGGCAATTGGCGCAGCGATTGGCTCAAAGGAAAGAACTGTGCTTTTTACCAGCGACGGTAGCTTTCATATGAATATGAATGAAATGGCAACCGCAGTTACCAACCAACTTCCCATACTCATTGTGCTTTTGAACAACAACGCCCTTGGTATGGTTAGGCAATGGCAAACGCTGTTTTTTGGCTGCCGCTACTCCAATACCACGCTAAACAGGGCTACCGATTATGTAAAGCTTGCCGACGCTTTTGGTATGAAAGCTAAGCGCCTTACCGATATTAGCGAACTTGAGGACACGGTAAAAACGGCGCTCTCACTAAACGAGCCGTTCTTGATAGATGCGGTTATCGATAGCGACGAAAAAGTTTTGCCTATGATTCCGCCAAACGGCACGATAAATGATATAATACTCAAAGGATAATACCATAAAGAACACATTGTAAAACAAACCAATGCGCAAAAGAGATATATCGCAGGAAGGAGAATCCTAATGGAAGAAAAATTTATTTTATCTATTTTAGTAAGAAATGAATCTGGCGTACTCACACGGGTATCGGGGCTTTTTGCAAGGAGAGGCTTTAATATTGACAGCCTTTCCGTAGGAGAAACAGAAAACCCGGGAACTTCTCGCATAACTGTTGCGGCAACGGGGGATGCGTATATTAAAGAGCAAATACTTTTGCAGCTTGGCAAACTGCACGATGTGATTATTGTGGAACTAATGGACTTGCACCACACCGTGACACGGGAGCTTATCCTAATAAAAGTAAATGTTGCACAGGGCGGACGGAGCGAAATACTTGAGGCGGTATCGATATTCCGTGCAAAAGTTGTAGACCTCACCCCCACTTCGCTCACTATGGAAATCACGGGTGAAAGCTCTAAATGCGAGGCTTTTATTGAATACTTGCGCCCCTTTGGCATTGCCGAGCTGTGCCGCACAGGTACAACGGCGATTGCAAGAGGCAAAAGCACTCTTGAAAACCAACAAAAATAGAAACAATAATAATAACCTAAAAAAACAACAAAAAGAAATATAAGGAGCAGAAAAAAATGGCAAAAATTTACTATGAAAAAGATTGCAATAAGGATGCCTTGAACGGCAAAACCGTGGCGATTATTGGGTATGGCAGTCAAGGACACGCCCACGCACTCAACCTTAAAGACAGCGGTGTAAATGTGGTTGTCGGGCTGTATGAAGGCTCTAAGTCCCGTGCAAAGGCGGAGGCTAGGGGGCTAAAAGTAATGACTACCGCCGAGGCAACAAAGGCGGCAGACTTGATTATGTTACTCGTAAATGATGAAAAACAGGCGGCAATATATAAAAATGATATAGAGCCTAACCTAACCAAAGGCAAGACGCTTGCGTTTGCACACGGCTTTAACATACATTACGGGCAAATTGTTCCCCCTGCTTTTGTTGATGTGGTTATGATTGCCCCCAAAGGTCCGGGACACACCGTGCGCAGCCAATACGAGGAAGGCAAGGGCGTACCCTGCTTAGTTGCGGTGAACCAAGACGCAAGCGGAAAGGCGCTTGAAAATGCACTTTCCTATGCTTTGGGTATCGGCGGCGCTCGTGGCGGGGTACTAGAAACGACTTTTAAGGAAGAAACCGAAACCGACTTGTTTGGTGAGCAGGCAGTACTTTGCGGCGGTGTTGCAGAGCTTATGAAGGCGGGTTTTGAAACGCTTGTAGAGGCAGGCTACCAACCGGAAAGCGCATACTTTGAGTGTTTGCATGAGATGAAGTTGATTATTGATATGGTCGTTGCGGGCGGACTGTCCTTGATGCGCTATTCAATTAGTGACACGGCGGAGTTTGGCGGCTATAAAATTGGCAAGAGAATAATCACGGACGAAACCAAAAAAGAGATGAAAAAGGTGCTTGCCGAAATACAAGACGGCAGCTTTGCCCGTGATTGGATTCTTGAAAACCAAGCAAATCGTCCGCACTTTAACGCAACGAGAAAAATCGAGCGTGAGCATCTAATTGAAAAGACGGGCGAGGAGCTTAGGGCAAAAATGACTTGGAAAAAGCAGGAGTGGAAAGAATAATTTAGCTTTTATATAAGTTATTTTTATTCTATCCTTAATATAGTACTAGAATAACTTCCCAAAAAAGTACCACAAGGAGAGCTTTTTTATGAAATCGGATAATATCAAGTTGGGGGCGGAAAAAGCGCCGCAACGGTCGCTGCTCAAAGCGTCTGGGCTAACCCAAAACGAAATAGACAGACCTGTAATAGGTATAGTAAACTCATTTAATGAGATTGTGCCGGGGCATATACATCTTAATACAATAGCAAGGGCGGTAAAAGACGGCGTGCTTGCCGCAGGCGGCACTCCGCTTGAATTTAATACCATTGGCGTTTGCGACGGTATCGCTATGGGTCACGAGGGTATGAAGTACTCTCTTTGCACACGGGAGATTATTGCCGACAGCATAGAATGTATGGCAATGGCGCATTGTTTTGACGGGTTGGTCTTTATACCCAACTGCGATAAGGTTGTGCCGGGTATGCTGCTTGCCGCAGTAAGGCTAAACCGCCCTTCCATATTTATTTCTGGCGGTCCTATGCTCTCTATTTGCGATGAGGGCGGTGACAACTTGGATTTTAACAGCATATATGAGGCGCTTGGCGCATACAAGGCGGGCAAGATAGACGGCGAGGAACTCACTCGCATAGAGGATAACGCTTGCCCCACTTGCGGCTCTTGTTCGGGAATGTTCACGGCAAACTCTATGAACTGCCTAACAGAGGCAATAGGAATATCGCTGCCCAAAAGCGGCACAACTCCCGCAGTTTATTCGGATAGGGTTAGGCTTGCCAAAGCCGCAGGCACAAAGATTATGGAACTTGTGGAAAAAGACACCAAAGCCCTTGATATCATCACAGAAAAATCTATGCGCAATGCCCTTGCCGTGGATATGGCGCTTGGCTGCTCTACCAACACGGTCTTACACCTTGCGGCGATATGCGGCGAGGCGGGTATTCCCTTTGACTTGCAGCTGATAAACGAAATAAGCGCAAAAACACCCAACCTTTGCCAACTTGCTCCCGCAGGTCCGTATCATTTGCAGGACTTGCACCACGCAGGCGGGATACAAGCCGTACTTGCCGAACTTAATAAAAAAGGTTTGATAGATGTGTCTTTACCCACGGTTACGGGGTATCCTGTGTCCGAAAACATTAAAAAAGTAAGAATTTTTAACAAGAATGTGATACGCCCGATAGACAACCCCCACTCGGAAACGGGCGGGCTTGCCGTGTTGTTTGGCAATATTGCCCCCAACGGTGCAGTTGTCAAGCGGAGTGCTGTGCGCAAAGAAATGCTAAAGTTTACAGGGCGGGCAAGGGTCTTTGACAGCGAGGAAAGCGCTATCGAAGGTATTTATAACAATCAAATTAACAAAGGTGATGTTGTCGTCATTAGATACGAAGGTCCAAAGGGCGGTCCTGGTATGCGGGAGATGCTATCCCCCACTTCGGCAATTGCAGGTATGGGCTTGGATGCGGATGTCGCATTGATAACGGACGGCAGATTTTCTGGCGCAACCCGTGGGGCGGCAATAGGACACATCTCCCCCGAGGCACGGGAGGGAGGACCTATCGCCTATGTTAGGGACGGCGACAGCATAGTTATTGATATTGATAACCGCTCAATCAGCCTTGATGTATCCCCCGAGGAAATGCAAAGGAGAAAAAAAGAAACAGAGCTAAAGCCAGAGCCTGAACTAAAAGGATACTTAAAGAGATATGTAAAGTTGGTGTCCTCGGCAGACAAGGGAGCGGCTTTTATAAATTAACTATCCTAAATCAAGCTTATTAGCTTGCAACACCCCAAAATACGATGGGATAAAGAAAGATTCGCTTGGATTAACAGTATATTAGAACAGACAAAGGAGGCGTTATGCGTCACATAAAAATATTTGATACCACTTTGAGAGATGGTGAACAAGCTCCCGGGTGCAGTATGCACTTGAACGAAAAAATAGAGGTAGCTTTGGCACTTGAACGGCTTAAAGTTGATATCATAGAGGCGGGTTTTGCCATAAGTTCGAAAGGAGATTTTGAGTCGGTAAAGACCGTTGCCGAAATCATAAAAGACTGCTCGGTTGCAAGCCTTGCCCGTTCGGTAAAGAAGGATATTGATGCGGCTTATGAGGCTGTAAAGGGCGCAGTAGCGCCAAGGATTCACTTGTTTCTTGCCACCTCTCCCGTACATATGGAGTACAAGTTAAAAATGAGTCCCGAACGAGTACTTGAAACGATAGACGCTATGGTGTGCTATGCCAAAAAGTACTTGGACGACATTGAGTTTTCCGCAGAGGACGCAATGCGCTCCGAGCCAGAGTTTTTAGCCCGTGCTGTTTATACTGCAATAAATGCAGGCGCAAAGACTGTTAATATACCCGACACCGTTGGCTATACCACTCCCCGAGAAATGTGGGAAAGGATACGGTTTTTGAAAGAACGGGTACCCAATATTGACAAAGCGGATATATCGGTGCATTGTCACAACGACCTTGGTATGGCGGTTGCCAACTCTCTTGCGGCGGTTGAGGCGGGCGCATCTCAGGTGGAATGTACGGTTAACGGCTTGGGAGAGCGTGCGGGCAATGCCGCATTGGAAGAAATTGTTATGGCTATAAATACCAGAAAAAACTTGTATGGCGGCACTACACGGGTGGAAACTACGGAAATTTACCGCACCAGCAAGCTGGTATACAACACTATTGGTATGTATGCGCCCATAAATAAGGCAATCGTTGGCGGCAACGCATTTGCGCACGAGGCGGGAATACACCAACACGGGGTATTGCAAAACAGAGAAACATATGAGATTATGACACCCGAATCCATAGGACTGCCTTCTAATAGTATGGTATTTGGCAAGCACAGCGGTAAACACGCAATAGCCGACCGCCTTTCCGAGCTAGGATATACGCTTACAGACGAGGAAATGGAGCAATTTTTTGAGAACTTTAAGGCGCTTGCCGACAAGAAAAAGACAATTAACGATGCGGATTTGGAAGCGTTGCTAAAACACAAATACAAGGATAACATTGAGGAAAGATATACTCTTGATAGGTTTACCGTGAATAGTGGTAACTATGTAACATCCAATGCGGTGGTGCGCCTTAAAAGAGGTGACGAACTCTTTGAAGAAGTTGCAATAGGCGACGGTCCAATAGATGCTGCATACCTTGCCGTGGATAAAATAGTTAAGCTCAAAGGGCTATCCCTTGAGGACTATTCTATCCAAAGCATAACCGAGGGCAACGATGCTTTGGGCGAAGTTGTCACCCGAGTTAAGCAAAAGGATATCGCTGTAACGGGCAGAGGACTATCCACAGATATTATTGAGGCAAGCATATTGTCATATATTAATGGGATAAATAAATTGATATCTATACGCACGGAGTTAACATGAAAAAGATAGAAATATTTGACAGCACCCTAAGAGACGGGGCGCAAAGCGAAGGGATATCCTTTTCCGTACAGGACAAGCTCAATATAGTCAAGACGCTTGACGACTTTGGCGTTGCCTATATTGAGGCGGGTAACCCCGGCTCTAACCCCAAAGACATAGAGTTTTTTGAAAAGGTTAAAGAGTTGGAGCTAAAAAATGCAACACTTTGCGCATTTGGCAGCACAAGGCGAAAAAATATCTCCGTTAAAGATGACGAAAATATTCGCTCTCTTCTTGCCGCAAACACCCCCGCTGTTGCCATATTTGGCAAAAGTTGGGACTTGCACATAGCGGAGATTCTTGGAATTTCTGAAGAGGAAAACTTAGCATTAGTATATGATACCGTTAGCTATTTGAAGGAACACGAAAGGGAAGTTATCTTTGATGCCGAACACTTTTTTGACGGCTACAAAGCAAACCCTTCTTGCGCAATGGCTGTGCTGGAGGCGGCGGTAAACGGGGGTGCAGATGTTGTTGCGCTTTGCGACACCAACGGCGGCACTCTTCCCGATGAAGTCTTTGCCATAACCCAAACCGTGCGAAAAAGATACCCAAACATAAGATTATCTATACACTGCCACAATGACACCGATTGCGCAGTTGCTAATTCTATGCTTGCGGTTTCGGCAGGGGCAGACCAAGTGCAAGGCACTTTTATTGGCATTGGGGAGCGGTGCGGCAATGCCGACCTTAGTATTATTATACCCAACCTTGAACTAAAGGCGGGATATAAATGTATAGACGGCAATATGGCGGCGCTTGCTAGCACGGTGTACCGTGTGTACGAGATAGCAAACCTTGTCCCGCCCATAAACAAACCTTACACGGGGGCAAGCGCCTTTGCACACAAGGGGGGTATGCACATAGACGGCGTTAACAAGTGCAATCATTCGTTTGAGCATATTTGCCCAGAGGAAGTGGGCAACAAGCGGCGCTTTCTTATGAGTGAGATGAGCGGGCGCACAACGGTAATTTCCAAACTCACCGCCGTTGCGCCAGAGCTTGCCAAAAACTCACCCGAAACCAAGGTTATTTTGGATAGGTTAAAGGAGCTAGAACACGAGGGGTATCAATTTGAGTCGGCGGATGCGAGTTTTGAGCTTTTGGTGCTGAATATATTGGGGCGCTTTCGCTCCCATTTTAACTTGCAGATGTACAAGACCAGCGGCGAACACCCCGCACCTGACGGCGAACTTACCGCATATGCGCTTGTGAAAATAGCGGTGGGCGAAAATACAGAAACAGCCGCCGCCCTTGGCAACGGTCCTGTAAATGCGCTTGACCTTGCACTTCGCCGTGCGCTAAGTATTTTTTATCCGCAGGTAAAAGAGATACACCTAACCGACTATAAAGTGCGTGTGCTTGCCGGCAGCGAGGCGACTGGCTCAAAGGTGCGTGTGCTAATCGATAACACTGACGGGAAAAAAGTGTGGACTACCGTTGGTGTGTCAACCGACATCATAGAGGCAAGCCGCATTGCGCTTGTCGATGCAATAGAATACTATTTATATTTAAGAGAGGCTTAAAAAATGGGAATGACAATGACAGCAAAAATTCTTGCCGCTCACGCAGGTAAGGAATATGTGAAAAAAGGCGAGCTAATTATGGCTAAATTAGACCTTGTATTGGGCAATGATGTTACTTCGCCGGTAGCGATAAACGAGTATTGCAAGGCGGGTTGCCAAGAGGTGTTTGACCGCAACAAGATTGCCTTGGTTATGGACCACTTTACCCCAAACAAGGACATAAAGGCAGCAGAGCAAACCAAAAAGGTGCGGGATTGGGCGGACGAAAAAGGCATAACCCACTTTTATGATGTGGGCGAAATGGGAGTGGAACACGCACTGCTCCCTGAAAAAGGCTTGGTGGTGTCGGGCGACTTAGTTATAGGCGCAGACAGCCATACCTGTACATACGGTGCGCTTGGCGCTTTCTCTACGGGAGTAGGCTCAACAGATATGGCGGCGGGTATGGCATACGGCAAAGCGTGGTTTAAAGTGCCGGGAGCAATCAAGTTTAATCTTTTAGGCAAACTTTCCCCCAATGTTTCGGGCAAGGATGTTATCCTTCACATAATTGGCAATATCGGCGTGGACGGAGCGCTGTATAAATCTATGGAGTTTTCGGGCGACGGGGTGAAAAACCTTACGATAGACGACAGATTTACCATATGCAATATGGCAATCGAGGCGGGCGCAAAAAACGGCATATTCCCTGTTGACGATGTGACGCTAGAATATGTAAAGGCGCATAGCACAAGGCTACCCACCATATATGAGGCGGATGCCGATGCGGAATATGACGAGATTTATCATATTGATTTATCCAAAATTGAGGCAACCGTTGCTTTCCCTCACTTGCCGTCCAACACAAGGACATTCAAGGACATTGGCGACATAAAGATTGACCAAGTTGTCATAGGCTCTTGCACAAACGGCAGATATTCGGACTTTGAGGCGGCGGCGGCGATTCTAAAGGGCAGAAAGGTAAACAACCGTGTACGCACACTAATCATCCCCACTACGCAAAAAATATATTTGGAGATGATAGAGAGCGGGTTAACCAAACTCTTTATTGAGGCGGGTGCGGCGGTTTCCACCCCCACTTGCGGACCTTGCCTTGGCGGGCATATGGGCATTCTTGCCAAAGGTGAGAGGTGCGTTGCCACAACCAACCGTAACTTTGTAGGCAGAATGGGGCATCCCGAGAGCGAAGTTTATCTTGCAAGCCCTGCCGTGGCGGCGGCATCCGCTGTTACGGGCAGAATCACTCATCCGTCAGAATTGGAGGATAAATAAATGAAAATAACAGGAAATGTAATCAAATACGGCAACAATGTGGATACCGATGTAATAATACCGGCAAGGTATCTCAACACTTCCGACCCCAAAGAGCTTGCCGCTCACTGTATGGAGGACTTGGATAAAACTTTTGTAACCCGTGTTAAGGCGGGCGACATTATGGTTGCAGGCACAAACTTTGGTTGCGGCTCATCCCGTGAGCATGCTCCCATAGCAATAAAGGCAAGCGGCATAGCTTGCGTGGTGGCAAAAAGTTTTGCCCGCATATTCTACCGCAATTCGGTAAACACGGGGCTTGCGATTGTGGAGTATGACGGTGACATAGACGAGGGCGACACCGTAGAAGTGGACTTTGGCAAGGGAATAATAAAAAATCTTACCAAAAATACCGTTGGCGACTTCCCCCCGTTTCCCCCATTCTTACAAAATATTATTGAAAAGGGCGGACTGCTCAACTCTTTAAAGGAGGATAACTAATGGAATATAAGATAGCTGTTATAGAGGGTGACGGCATAGGTCCAGAGATAACCGCCTCGGCAATATCCGTTCTTGATGCGGTTGGCAAAAAGTTTAATAAGACTTTTGTTTATGATTATGTAGTAGCGGGGGGAGCATCGATAGATAAATGGGGCATACCGCTAACAGATGCTGCTTTGGAGCAATGCAAAAACAGCGACAGCGTACTCCTTGGCGCAGTGGGCGGGCATAAATGGGATACCTTAGAGGGCAGTTTGCGACCCGAAAGGGCGCTTTTGGGGATAAGAAAGGGCTTGGGGTTGTTTGCAAACATCCGCCCTGCCAAACTAAATCCCGTGCTAAAAGATGCTTGCCCTTTAAGAGAGGAAGTTGCCGCAAAGGGCTTTGATATGGTGATTGTAAGAGAGCTTACGGGCGGCATATATTATGGCGAGCGTGGCAGGCGTGAGGGCGCATATGGCAAAGAAGCCTACGACACAGAGTGTTACAGCGAATACGAGGTGGAGAGGATAGCCAAAGTAGCGTTTGAACTTGCAATCAAGCGGAGTAAGCGCCTTGCCAGCATAGATAAGGCAAATGTGCTTGAAAGTTCTAGGCTGTGGCGGGAGGTTATTCACCGTGTTGCAAAAGACTACCCCGAAGTAGAAGTTATAGATGTTTTGGTAGACAATGCGGCTATGCAGCTAATTCGCAACCCTCTGCAATTTGATGTGATAGTCACTTCCAATATGTTTGGCGACATCTTGTCGGACGAGGCGTCACAGCTCACAGGCTCAATAGGCTTACTTCCTTCGGCATCTCTTGGGGAAACAAAGTGCGGTATGTACGAACCCATACACGGCTCTGCCCCCGATATTGCGGGCAAAGATATGGCAAACCCCATTGCCACAATCATATCGGCTGCAATGATGCTACTGCTTTCTTTTAATTTAGAGGAGGAGGCAGCCGCAATAGAAAATGCTGTGGATGCCGCCCTAAAGGCAGGATACCGCACAAGGGATATTTTAGACAACGGCACTAGCCCCTTGGGTTGCAAAGAAATGACGGCTAAAATTATCTCATTCCTATAATCCTATAATATTATATAAGGATACAATATATTTAATACACCAACCTTAAAAACCCCGATTATCTACCAAAGATATCGGGTTTTTTGGTTAAAACAGGTGTTTATGGCTAAAAGTTTCAAGCTTTTTTACTTAAAGCAAAACACAAAAAACTGCTACCGCATACGCTTTTCCAAAATTCACCAAATGTTCAGCTTATCCACCTTTTTTTATCATATATAGGTAGTATTATGTATGTGTAAAGGGCTTTAGCAACAAGTTTCCCTCCCCCTCTAAAAACAAGTTGCTAAATAACCCGCTTACTTAAAGCTTCACGGAATCTTAAAAAAATATTCTCCGCAAGCTACGAGTAATAATTAAATACTCATACCATTCTCCCATAACCCTCCTCCTTAAAAAGTGAAGCTTTTGTAAGCCAAACTACAAGAGAGCCGGCAGTGACCGGCTCTCTTGTTAATTTGTGGCTTTCTATTGACCCTTGACGGTTTATTACATTTTTCTCAAAATATAGGTGAAACTGTGTAATCAATTCTCCTTTTCCACTCTCGGGGAAACTGTGTAATCAATTCTCCTTTCCCACTCTCGGGGAAACTGTGTAATCAATTCTCCTTTCCCACTCTCGGTTTATGCCATTTTATCCCCCGCCCCTATCACATTCCACGGGGTGAGTATGCCAAGCAACGGCTCGGAGGGTTTTCCATTCTCGGTTAGCAAAATCATACCAATCCTCTTAAAGTCACCAAATATATTGCCAAATGCCTCCTCTGCCTCGTCCACAGGCGCATCTTTTTTCATAAAAACAAATGTTTCGTGTAAGTGGCTGTCAAACCGCAAAAACTCCTTTAGGTCGGCAAATGTTGTGCTTTCCGATATTTCCATTATCCCGTCTTTTAACATATATGCAAATATTGTGCCGTCGGTAAACATTCCTATTACCCGCCTGTTCTCCACAATCGGCAGGTGGCGGTATCCCTTTTCCCGCATATCACGCATAGCGTACAACACACCGTCATTAAGAGAGGCAGTATGCACCTTTTTTACCGCTATATCGTGGCAACTTATTGGGTGGGTAAGGATGTCGCCAATATATGCGATAAACTCTATTAGCTTGTCGCTTGGCTCAACAATAAATTCTCCCTCATATTTTGGGTTATCGTGAAACAATAAATTTCTCACCCGCCTTATATGGTGCAGTCCCTCCGCATAGCGTTGGAAACCTTTCCTCTGGGCAAGATAAGCTATTGCGCTTTCGTGGTCGTCAAGCCCAAACTTTATGCTAACCAATTGCTCTAGCCGCCTATAACTTTCGGTAAATATCGATACTTTATTCATTTTTTGCCCCACCCTTTCAAATTCGTTTAAAGTTTTAATTACTTGGCGGTATTTCTTTAACCCTTATATTATACTACTTTTTTGGGTTTTTGTTATAATAAGTTTACTTTTTTATAAGCGGCAACAAAGCTAATTGGGGCAATAACTGCCGCTGCTATAAGCATAAACAACCCTCCGCCCGCACTCAAAAAGGAAGAGCCGCCAAGAAAGAATAAAGCTACCTCTCCCGCACCTGCACTATTCCAAAGCACTCCCGACAAAACAATAACAATAACACAAAGAAATTGCAATACAAACAACACCCAAAGGGGCGGCACACGGCTAACGCATCCGTTTGCATCTGGTTTTTTAAGCAAGGCAACAACGACAAAAATAATAAGAAACGCCGAATTCAATGCGGCAAATGCAATCATTAGCGGGAGAAAATAAAAAGATATTGCGGTTAACGGGTGAGTATTTTCCACATATTTAAGGCAATCACTATAAAATTGAGATGAGTACTTTGTGCCAAAAAACTTATTTAATCCTCCCAGCAGTGGGTCGGAAACTGTGATTAATGCTCCATTTGATTTGGTAAATAGTGAAAGGTTTTCAACTAGCACACCGTCCAATGCAAAGACCAAAAGTGAAAGTATAGCAGACAGCAACACAACGAGCAAAAATATCCGCCTTCTGCGGTAGGTCTTAGAAAAGGACTGCAAAATCACGGCGGCGGTTTTAGGCTGTTCATTCAAAGGTTGCCGCCTTTTATTTATTAAGCGTTGCGCCTCTATAAACTCTGTTGTGTAGGGTGATGTGGCAAGCTCAATTTGCCCCAAACCTCTCGCAAAAAATTGCTGCCTTTTTGCTTGTATGTTGTGGTGCTTATTCATATTCGTTTTTCCTTGATACAATAGTTTAATGGTTATCTACTCAACATTTATAGAAATTAATATTTGACTATCAAAAGTTTCTCCCGTTTCCGTACCAGTGAGAGGCGCATTCATATACGCCGTACCCCGTGAATTCCTAAACCGCAAGCTGTATGTCCCCAATAAAAATATTGTTTGATAATGAAAACTTAATATTAACACATTGCCCGTTTGCTCAAGGGAAAAGTCACTTATGTTTAAGAGGTCAGATGTCAAAATGGCAAAACTATAATTTGTACCCAAGATAAAGTTTTCGCTCATTGTTATAGTAATAAAGGTAAGACTTGCCCCCGCACTTATAGTTAACACACCGTCTGCATAGCTTTGGCTCTTGTGGCTATTGGAAATCCCTGCATTAATATCTGTAACACTAAACGGCAAAGGGTCTTGCCTAAGTACATTAAGAGATACAAGCGCTCTGGTTTTTAAGTTAAGCATTCCTGTTTTATCTGTAAGCGGGAAAATTGGCGCTTCTTCGCCGCTTGGTGTATAGCCAACAAACAAATATTCCCCTTGTAAAGCCGTATATTGCGCTGTAAAAGTTGCAGTATTTTCACTAATGGTCAATGCAAAACCGCCGCCTTCCTCAAAACCAAACATACCCTCGGGGTATACGGCGGCTATGTCTTTATTAAAAGTTGCCACAATCTTAACAATAACCTGCCCGTCTTGAACAGTGAGAGCGCCGCCTTGATAATCAACTGCTTGCAAGTCCAGAGTTTCTGCCTCCACCCCAATAAGATATAGCTCGGCAAAGGTCAAGGTGTCTTTTACCTCAATCGTGAAAGTGGATACGCAAGACGCCTCACTCCACTTTATATCAAAATAAAACTCCCGTCCAATGCGCTCGCTATTGACATTAAGATAGACTAGTAAACTGTAAGGATTATCGGAGTTTGTGACAAATATCAAGTTATCATCCCCGCCTACCTCTGCTTGCAAAACAGGCATACCCGTGGGGAACTCTACTTCGGCGGCAAGCCAATATCCCGCATTATCCAAAAGCATACTAACATCGACTTCGCCGCTAAAGGCAAGGGAATAATCATTTGTTTTTTGCACTGTCAAACAGTCGCCGCCCGTGTTTGCCGTATCTTGCCCGATTGCCGCCCATCGTGCATAAAGAGTATAACTTTCACCACAGCCCATTGTGTAGTGAGCGCATTGGGCATATGCGATATTGCCTTGAGGCAATTCCGCCCAACCTGCAAATATATATCCGTCTTTAATAAACCCATTGGCATTTAGACTTGCCCCCTCTCCCGTGCATAGCATTTGTGAGGGAGTAAGCCCATCTGTATTGCCGTTACCGTCAAAGACCAAGAGGTTTGTATTGGGAGCAAATACCGCAGTTATAGTTGCGCTTTGGATAACCGAGGGAAAGACATATATGCCCTGCTCGCCTTGTCCGACAGCGGCGGGAATGGTAGCGCCGTCAACTACAAAGGATACGACGCTGTATCCCGCATTGGGGATAGAGGTGATTGTCTTTGATGCGCCGTAAATAATATCCTTTTGATTTTCGTTTTCGGGGGTTATTCTGCCCCATTCGCTTTGCGTCACGCTTATCCTGTTTGGCAATATCTCCAAACTTGCAGGCTCTGCAAAAATTTCGTAATCGGGATGTTCAAGTGTTGAGTAAATTTGATAATTCCCCACACTCTCCCCAACCTCTCTTTTGAGGTTTCCATAAAGCTCATCATCCAATAGTAAACCTTCCATATTATAGGTAAATATTGGGTCTGGCTGTCCATACACTTTGGTTTGGGGAGCTATACTCAAAGTTAGCAAACGAGGTGCAACAAAAAGAGTGCCTGCTGTATAGCGGAAAGTATAATTATCCGCCGCTCCGCCAAACGGTGTAAGCGTATGTTCTCCCGCTCCTAACCGTCCTGTGCTAATTGAGGGCAAGCTATCTAAGACAGCCGCTGTTTCTCCCTCCACAAATCCCGATATATTTATTGTAAGACAAGGAATATCCCCATAAACTATATTTTCCCCCTCATAGATTACCACAAGTTCCGCCGGCAATACCGTAGCCGCAAATATCACACTGCCGCTTTTGTAGTTTCTTGAACTTTCCGCATTGATTGTTATTTGATGTTCACCTGCCGTAGTAAATGAGTTATTAAGGTATGTTACCCTGCCGCCGCCTAGCGCCTCCGCTCCCGATATACTGTGAGGAGAGCCGTTGTAGCTATACAAGGTGGGTATGTTTTGGGTGTCTATCACCGCATCAGCGGGGACAATGGTTAGTGCGCCTCCAACAAATGTCACTGCATAGTTTTTAGCATTGGGTACAAAAAGAGTGCCTAGCGTAATAGCATAACTGCCCGTATCCTCACCTTGTATTCTCTCCAACTCACCTAGCAAGCTTTCACCAAACGGCAAAACTTCTTCGTCCTCAAGTTCTGTTTTGCTAATTCCGCCCTCAAGTATGTATGTAAAAAGCGGGTCGGGTGCGTCATATACTTTTGTAGCATTCTCCGCTGTTATCGTCAAGGCTCGGGCGGTGATTACCATAAAATTTGGCACAATGACAACATTATAATCGGGGTTGGTAAAAACAGCGCTTATCTCATAGGACCCAACGCTCTCGCCCGCCTCCCTTGTTAAAACAGCATTTAGATTATCGCCCTCTAACAAGCCTTGGGTTTTGCAAGTTAGTTCTGGGTCACTTTCACCATAGACCTTGCTAGCCGAATTTATATATACTTTTGCCCCTCTCTGCTGAATATTGGCAGGGATATCAATGTGATTATTGCCTAACTCGTAGTTTGGGTTGGACACGCTAAGCCCCTTTACCATAACTTTGTTTGCCTCATCCGCTCTCGGGCTATTGTAAACGGCGGTTTGCCAACTAAGTCCAATGTCATCATTATTTATCTTGTTGCTAATTGCAAAATTAGCGTCGGAAATATCGGCAGATGTTCCGCCGTCATACGGACGGCTAAAGGACATACCCGCCTCTATATTAATAGTGCGCTTGTGTATGGTAAAGGGATAGACCGCAATTGCTAAATAGCCGCTGTCTGCTAAAGCCGTCATTTTCAAATGATATGCTCCTGCATCGATTGGCGCATTTGCAAAATACTCTTCGTCATCTGCCCTTTTATATTGATAATCAATATTATTACCCGTTGTGTTTATTATTGCATCTATTTT
>JBAZCO010000032.1:0-15834 GCA_041654915.1 Clostridia bacterium
TGGCGATAGGTCGTTCTTAGATGCCCAAGTGGATAATGACACTAGGGCAAGCGGACTTACGCATATATTTTCCGTGTCGGGACTGCATGTAGCATTCTTGGCATCAGCGGTATTCTTTGGTTTAAGACTGCTAAAAGTTAATAAAAAAGTTTCTCTAATTATCATATCGGCGCTAATATTCGTTTACGGCATAATGACGGGTTTCCCGCCTAGCTTGGTAAGGGCGGGCATAATGTTGATTATCTTGATTATTGCGCAACTTTCTTTCAGACGATTCGACCCGTTGAGCGCACTTGCGCTTGCGGCAATAGCTATCCTGATTTTTAGACCGCTCTATATTTTTGAACTGGGATTTCAAATGAGCGTTACCGCTATGCTTGGCATATTCTGTTTTTATCAACCGCTCAAACGCTTTTTTGATAGGGGCAAGGGCAAGCTTTCTAACTTTGTATCATCATCCTTGGCAATGTCGCTGTCGGCAAACTCTTTCTTAATAGCAATTATATTTAACACCTTTACTTTCTTTGGCATATATTTTTGCTTGGGCAATATTATCGTCATACCATTTATCGGGTTAACTTATTCCCTCCTAATGTTTATCACGCTGCTTTCACTGTTCATCCCTCCTGCGGCGGCATTGATGATAATCCCTCGTGTATTGATAACCGTGGTAATCGAAGTTTCCGCTTTTATAGCAGCGCTCCCCTTTGCCTCGCTAAGGGTGTATGAAATGGGTATATTTGCGGTGATTTATGTGCTTACGATGTTGTTTATGTCTAAATTTTTAATGGTGGAAAAACAAAGAAAACTCACCGCTCTTATGGCAATAATAGGGTTTTCGGCGGTGCTTATGTTGGTTTTATAAGGTGTTACCCCGCATCTGTTTTTCCCTCTTTCCTGCTTGTTCTGCCCTTTTTAATTTGACATAATACCATATTATTGATATATTCTATATAGATACTTTAAGGAGGGCAAAAATATGCTTTACGATATCATTGTTATAGGCGCTGGACCTGCGGGGCTTACTGCGGGAATATACGGCGGAAGAGCAGGCAAAAAAGTTGCTGTGATTGGCGGTATGTATATGGGCGGGCAAGCCGCTCTTACCGACAAGATAGAAAATTACAGCGGGCATTTATCTGTGGACGGGTTTACCCTAACCTATACTATGCGGGAGCAAGCGGAGGCTTTTGGCGCAGAGTTTATAGACGGCGAAGTCACCGAAGTTAAGCTAAAGGGCAAAGTTAAAAGTGTGGTAGTGGACGGCGCTAAAAAATTGAGCGCAACAAGCGTAATACTTGCCATGGGTACACAAACGAGAAAACTAGGGCTTGCCAATGAGGATGCGCTTATCGGACAAGGTGTTTCCTATTGCGCAACTTGTGACGGCGGCTTTTTTAAAGGGAAAACGGTTGTGGTAAATGGCGGCGGCGATACTGCCGTGACAGATGCGCTATATCTTTCCAACATAGCAAGCGAAGTTTACCTTGTTCACCGCAGAAAGGAGTTTAGAGCCGCACACGCTCTTATAAAAAGGCTTAATGCGACAAATGTTAAAGTAGTTTTGGATAGCGTGGTCTCAAAACTAAAGGGCGAACCACTTGCTGCAATTACTGTTAAAAATGTAAATACGGGAGAGGAGCAAGATATTGCCAGCGACGCTATTTTTGTGGCAATAGGCGCAACCCCCAACACCGACCTAGTAAAAGGACAAGTTAAGTTGGACGAAAATGGATATATCATTACCAACAAAAATATGAAAACCAACCTTGCCGGTGTATTTGCCGCAGGCGATGTGCGCCGCACTCCGCTAAGACAAGTTATCACCGCTTGCGCCGATGGGGCAATTGCCGCCGAATATACCTGCCATTAGTACAAGGTTTGCAAAATAAAAACAATTACTAAAGCCCGCAAGAAAGTTTTTAAAGACTTCTAAGGGCTTTATTTTTATCTTAATTATTCCAACTATAAAACACTTCCGCAGGGCGGCAAAGCCGCATCCACATCACATAATTAGATGCCGCCCATAAGGTTACCCTAACAGGTTGATTTGATGCTGTTAGGGGCGCTATTTTCTTTGGGATACCTAAATTAACGCTTTATCCACAAAAAAAATGTGGATAAGTACCCCCTTTTGTGGATAACTCAAGGGTAAACTGTGGATAACTCGGGGTTATCCACAGTTTTTTTATATTTCTTTAGGATTCTTAGGGCGTTTGGTATCCCTAAAAGCAATGATTTTTGCGCAATTTTATTTTGTCGGTTTTTGTCGTTTAAAAACTACCGTTTCCCCAATAACCCAAACGCTTTTTACCCCTCCTGACGGGAGGGGTTAAGGATAGATTATATTATTTATAACGATTATGGAGTGGGGGGAGTTGGGGGTCAAACGCTGCCTCAGAAAGGGCGTTTGGCGGCTTTTATATAATATCCTTTTTTGCCCGAACTGCAAAAAAGCAATATCCTAAATAGAAAACAAAAGAAGTTGCTAAAGTTTAAACTGTCCGTTTTGCACGCTTATAAGTGAGCTTGGCAAAAGATTAATAATCAATTAAAATTTCGTGTATCGCACGGTATGCCTCGGGGGCTTTCTCATTCCAAGCGTTAGCGACAGATAGCGCCATCGCACGGTTGACAACTACAAACTTCAAGTCCATAAGCGGTTGCGCAACTTCGAGAATCTTCAAGTTAACAGTATATGTGCCGTCGGTATTTTTTGAGTAGTCCGCTTGAAACTCTTGGCGCTTGCGGTAGCTTAGGCGTTGCTCTTTTACAAACTCCGCCACATCTTCCCTTACCGATGCGGGAATATCGTTGTAAAAGTGGGCTAGGCAAGTTCTGCCGTCCGTAGTTAGTGCAATCAAACGGGTGTCGCCCTCGGTTTCGGGCTTGGTGATAAAACCGCTTGCCAACAATGCACGAATCACATCTTTGCAGTAAAGATAGGGTATCCAGATGTTATCTATTGAGCAAATTTGCAGCAACAACTCCTCGCTTATAGGCATTTCGAGTTTGTCCAAAACAAATAAAATCAAAAGTTTGTTGTTAGTGCTTTCGTCGTGTATCATTTTTTCTCTTGAATAATAATATATTTAGCGGGTTTAATCTCGGTATCTCCAAGCCTTTCAAAGCAAAGCTCTTTTGGCGCATAAAGATTATACCATATTTTTGCGGGGTTGCGAAGTTTTGCAGCCGCTATAACTGCTGACATCGCCCTTTTGAAAACTATCCGCCTACCATATGTAGTGGGCGTTTATATTGCGCATACTACCTTGGTGTTAGCCCGAGGTGTTTTGATAAAATCGTATATAGAACTCCACGCCCGAGGCAAGACTATCCACCGATTGACGCTCGTTTAAAGCATGAATGCGGTTGGTGTCATCTTCGGTTTTTTCAAACGGAGTAAAGCGATAAACATTGTCTGTAAGCTTATAATAGTATTTTGAGTCGGTTGCCGCAATAAACAAAAACGGCGCACTAATATATCCGTCAAACACCTCGGCAATCGTCTTGGTAAGCACGCTGTATGCGTGGCTCTTGGTGTCGGATATGGGGGATGGGTCTATATAGCCCTTATCTAATGTTACCTTAACTTTTTTACCAACTATCTTTTGCAGATACTCCCTAACAGACTCTGCGGTTTCGCCGGGGTTTATGCGGCAGTTAATGTTAGCCGTCGCCTTGGGCGGCAATACATTTGGTGCGCCCGAACCTTTTGCTTGGGTGGGCGCAAGAGTCGTGCGCACAAGACTGTTTGTCATTGGATGAACTAAAGTAAGAACTTTTTTTAGCAACGGCGACAATATATCTCTATTAATAAACACGAACTTAAATAAGGGATTCATATAGGGGGCAAGCGCCCTTAACATTTCCTTGGTGGGCTTTGCCCACGATGTGGGACGCTGATTAGTTTCAATATCATAAATTGCCTCTGCAAGCAGCCCAACCGCCGTCCGCCTTGTGGGGGTTGAGGAGTGTCCGCCCGGCTTATCCACTTCTAAAATATAGTCGGCATAACCCTTTTCACAAGTGCCTATAAGAGCAATTTTATTGTTGATTTTAAGAAGTTTTCCATCCAAAATTGTGCCGCCCTCATCAAGCACACACTCAAATCTTACACCCTTTTCATATAAATATTCTACAATTTGGGTAGCACCCTCTGTGCCACGCAACTCCTCGTCATGCCCAAAGCAAAAGTATATTGAGCGTTTGGGAATAAAGCCGCCTTTTAGCAGCATTTCAATGCCCTCTAAGGCGACTATCATTTGTGATTTCATATCTTGCGAGCCACGCCCATATACATACCCGTCCTTTATCTCACCACTAAATGGCGGCACTTCCCAACCTTCGGGCGGCGCAGGCACAACATCTTGGTGGGCAAGAATGCCTATGGGTAAAAGAGCGCTGTCACTTCCCTCTATCTTGTATATAACCGAGTAGTTGTTTATATTGGTTTTTTCGGCAGTTTTAGCAAAGAGAGGGTAGGTTTTTTCCAAATATGCTTGATATTCAAAAAAAACTGAACCGTCCGTTTCTCCGTCCTGTAAAGTTACTGTGGGAATAGCAACCGCACCCGATAAATGCCTAGCAACTAAATCTGCATCCACACCGTATGGCTGGTAGCTGCCTTTTTCTATCTTGGGCGCTTTTGCTAGCAATGTTCTTATTATCATAAACAGCACAAGGGCGCAAAATACACCCAAAAGGCAATACAAAAATATATCCATTTTCCTCTTTCTCCTCCTAGTGGAAGTATCTTACATTATATAACCTTTGCTCAATATAATCAAGTGTAAGGGGAAAAATATTTTATCGAGAGAGAACTGGTGGTAGAAATTATTCGACCACCCAAAATATATATAATTTATCAAAATCAAATTGTAATTTTTTAAAAAATCACTAAATATAGAACATATTATAGTCCGGATTTTTATTAAACTCTGCGTTCTCTGCAAGTTTTAAAAGCGTTACCGCATTGAGTTCCCCTTTAAGACGCTCATCTATCTTGCCAAATACCAAGGCTTGCATTGCAGATTCTATATGCGGGGCGCTGCCTTGGACCGTAGCGGCAACCGCCTCAAAAAGTGACGGCTCAACCGCCAATAATATGTCGTATGCGGTAAGCTCTTTAGGGGATGCTGTTAGCACATATCCCCCCGCTGCACCTTTAACCGAGCGCACCAAACCCCTATTTTTAAGCACAGTAAATATCTGCTCCAAATATATTTTGGATATACCCAAACTTTCGGATATATTGATTACCGAAATATTTTCGCCGTTTTCATACCTAGCCGCCATATAAATCATAGCGGCAAGCGCATAGCGTCCCTTTGCCGAAATTCTCAAAATTTAAAGCTCTCCCGCTAGTTTTTTTCACAAAACATACTATTCATATATGATATAGTTAAACCTTGGCTCTTGTCAAGAGTTTTTTAAGAAACCAAATTGTTGCCAAAGTATGATATTTTCAAGCGAGTTAACAATTTCTTTAATGGCGCAAATGCAAACAAAACTATCACCGCATTGGATATTATATGCGTAAGATAAAAATTCACACCTCTAAGATATACCAAAGTAAAAACTTTAAAAAAGCCATACGACGCTAAGCCCGCTGCAAACAAAGTATCCACAAAGCTTGTAAGAGCGCCAAAAAATGCACTCATAACAACGGCTATAATAGGGTAAATGAGTATCTTGCCCTTTCTCCCTAACAAGAAAGTGACTATGCTAAGTAAGCACCAATATATATAATAGGATATCACCCAGGTATTAATGCCAAATATCAGCATTTCTACGCTAACAAAAACTATCACAACGGGCAAGGCAATTCTAAGCCCAAATACTGCGGTATACAGCATAATAAGCAAAGTTACAATCTCCACATTTGGTATGGGAATAGCAAGCTTGCCGCCCGTTATCGTGGCGGCAAGCATACCGATAAGCACCAAAGTTTTTATTGACTTAAACCGTGTGTTTTGCATCTTTTTAGCTTGCTATGCAAGGTAAATTATATATGTTGCATCTGCAAAAAGCGGCAATTCGCTTATCCCAAGCCCTGCTGCATTATATACAATATCCTCAAGCACAATTGGCTGCATATATACTATATCAATATAGTTAATATCGGCTAAACTCGTATACAGCCCAATATATTCGCCCGCCTCAGGATTGCCATACACCACGCCCTCGTAGCTAAAGCTATTAATAAAAGCGCCCCATTGGCTATCCTCTATATTAAAAGAAATATTTTCCTCCTCATCGGCAAGCAGCACTAAGTCTTTCAAAAAAGCGCCGTCTGTCACATACTCTTTGCTAAACAAAATTTCCTCACCGTTTGCAAGAATCAAGGTGACGCTCACCTCCCCCTCGTTACCTTGCGGTTTTTCACACCCCGCAAAAGCAAAAGCGACAACAACTAAAGTCAGCACGATAACTAATAATAGTTTAATTTGTTTTTTCATTACATTTCTCCTTTGTTTTTGTTTATTTATTTTTTTACTTATATTGCTTATTTTTAGCTCTTGCGCAAGGCTTGCCACTCTTTTAAGACCAACCCAACTTGCTCTTTGCTCTCAATACTCGCTTATACACTCCCCGCCTTGTTCTTGCCTTTTCAACTTGTCTATGTGTTCTCCCCGCCTTGTTCTTGCCTTTCCACTTGCCGTGTTTCTTACTCGACTTTAAAATTTTTTTACTCTGCGCAATCCTTTGCCTCTTTGCATAAAAAAATGCGCCCTCTCCTAAAAAAGTGCGCAACAACATAAGACCATACCAAAGTATCGCTTTTTAGAACACGCACCTCCCTCCGAGGTAGTCCTGTAACCGCATAAGGTAGGTCTCCTGACTTAATGGACAGACAAACAATCTTGCCTGCGAAAACCTTCCCATATTTCTAAAGTGGTTTCCGCCTTGTGTCCTTACAGTAGCGGGGGCTGTGGCTTACTCTGCCTTCCCTGTTATGCTAAAAAAGCACCTTATGCACTATATTTTACCTAATTATACTGCCACACCCAACAATTGTCAACCATATATTGACTTCCCCTATTTAAAAGGCTATAATTTAAAAGTAAAATAAACTAATATAAAGGAGGCTTCCCTATGAGTTCTATTTGGGGCAAGACCTTAAAAATCTCTCTATTTGGCGAGGCTCACGGGCCGATAGTAGGCGGGACATTGCATAATTTCCCCGCTGGCATTCCACTCAATATGGATAGAATTAAATTAGCGCTCAAACTTCGCCAAGGCAATGCCAACTTCACCCACGCCCGCAAAGAAGAAGACCGCCCCAAAATTTTGAGCGGCATCAGCCGTGGAATAACCAACGGAGCGCCAATCACGGTAATTTTCACCAATAAAGATGACGGAGTTATCGACTTTAATGCGGAAATCCCCCGCCCCTCTTGTGCCGATTATGTTGCTGAAATGCGTTATGGCAAGAATGTAGACACCAACGGCGGAGGACATATGGGCGGACGGCTAACCTTGCCCCTAGTATTTTTTGGCACAATGGCGCTAGACTTTTTAAGTCGTAAGGGGATAGAGGCTGCATCACACATAAAAGCGATAGGCGACACCTTGGACGAGCCGTTTCCCACCGAGATAGATAAGGCGCTTATCGACCGCCTCAATTCTAGCACCTTGGCTACAATTTCTCCCGAAGTGAGAAAGAAAATGGTTTCCCTCATCTCAAGCATAAAAGCAGTGGGCGACTCAATAGGCGGCATAATCGAAAGCGCCGTTATCGGACTGCCCCCCGGCATAGGCAGCCCCGTATTTGAAAACTTGGAAAGCCGCATCTCTAGCATCCTATTTGCAATCCCCGCAGTAAAAGGGGTTAGCTTTGGTCACGGCTTTGATTTTGCTCACTCTCGTGGCAGCAGCGTTAACGATACCTTTATCCAAAAAGACGGCAAAGTGGTTACCCAAACCAACTTTAACGGTGGTCTAAACAGAGGAATTACAAACGGAATGCCCGTGTTAATAAATACGGTATTAAAGCCTACTCCATCTATCTCCCAACCCCAACGCACTTGGGACTTTGAGGCAAATAAGATTGTAGACCTCACGGTAAAAGGAAACCATATGCCCTGTCTTGCGCCACGGGCAAACATTGTTGTAACATCAGCTGTGGCAATTGCTGTTATGGATGCCTATATCGAAGCCTTTGGCTATAAAAATAGCTAGCAGTGAAAACAGTATTAGTGACAGGCTCTGCCCGTGGAATTGGCGCTGCAATCGCCCAAAAATTTGCACAAGCGGGCTACAATTTGGTTATCAATTATAATAATAGCAAGATGCAAGCAGAGTGTCTTGCAAAAAAACTTGCCGCCTTTTGCCGAGTGATTACCGTAAAAGCCGATATCACAAATAGCAATGAGCTCACCGCAATGCGTGTTGCGGCACAAAAGGCTTTTGGCGGGGTCGATATACTAATAAACAATGCGGGAGTATCGGATATCTGCATTTTTACCGAGCAATGTCCGTCTGCAATACAAAAAGTTTTGGATGTCAACCTCAAGGGGGCGCTACTTGTTTCAAGAGAGTTTATACCACATATGGTTTCCTCAAAAAAGGGGAGAATAATCAGTATCGGGAGTATGTGGGGGCTTAGCGGAGCGTCTTGCGAAGTCACCTATTCGGCGGCAAAGGCAGGACTTGCGGGTATGACTAAGTCGCTTGCAAAAGAGCTTGCACCGTCAGGTATAACAGTAAATTGTGTTGCACCGGGGTTTATTAATACCACAATGAACTCTTGCCTTCCTAAAGAAACCGTGGATGAAATAATTAACTCCACACCGCTTGGGCGTGCTGGCACACCGCAAGATGTAGCAAATCTTGTATGCTTTCTTGCAAGCGAGGATGCATCCTTTATTACAGGACAAACAATTGCGGTAGACGGCGGATATATCTCATAATTTATTGGCATACAAAATAAACTAATATAAACGGAGCTTTACCTTGAACAAAAAACTTTTTTCCGCTTTAATATTGATAATCTTATTAGCGTTCACGCTAGCGGCATGTACCCCAAAAGATGCAAAAAGTGCCGAAAGCAAGATGAAAAGCGCAGGATATGCGGTAATCGTACAAGATGCAACAGAGTATTCCGACGACCCCGAGGCGGACGGAGTAGACAAAGGCATTATGGCAATTAACCCCGTAGACAGCGAATATCTTATTGCAATTTGGTTTACCTCTCGCACAGCGGCAAAGAAAAGCTTTGAGTACTACCGAGATAGCATTGAAGTAGAGTTTGAAAAAAAGGGATTGACAATCAATGCTGTCCTGTCGGGGAAATGTATCTACATAGGCACAAAACAAGCAATACGGGATTTCAAAAAATAATTTACTTATCTATCACGCTATTGAAAAACACAAAATCTAAATCCACCAACTAACTTCGCTTTTTATGCAAAAGCATTGACTTTTTTTGATTGATTCAATTATAATGCTAGTAAGCCTCGGTTGTGCTGGAAAATTGCCAGCTTGTAAAACCAACCTGTCCGTCGTTCGTTGGTTTCCAATGGCTCTCTAAGCTCTCTAAAAACTAGGGAGCTTTTTTAATACTTATATTTGAGAACCCTTGTGAAATAGCAATTTGTTTCCAAATATTTTGGGTATAGACAGAGGTATAAAGTTTTGCTATAATTTTAATATAGGGTAATATAGGGGAGTGTTGCCGACCGCCTTTTTGGGTGGGGGAAATATGGAGAATAGCTTGTATTCAAGCGGTGTTTGTTATATTGGGCAGATAGTGATAAATAGTTGTGGTTATTCCTTACCTGACACTGTTGCAAGTTATATAAATACAGCAACAATAAATATTTTAAAAAAACTTTTTATTATATATTGGATATTACTTTTTTGCAGTTCGGGCAAAAAAGTAAAACAAATAAGCCGCCAAACGCCCTTTCCGAGGCGGCGTTTGACCCGCAACTCCGCCCCTCCCCACAATCGTTATGTGTACCATCATCTACCTCTAACCCCTCCCGTCTGGAGGGGTAAAAAGTGGTTAGGTTATATTGCAGCAATCGCTAGAAGTCTTTCTTACTTTCGTTTTGTGGTACACAAAACTAAATATGGGAGCGGATAGCGAAATACCGTTTAAGTCCGACAAAATTGGCGCAATCAAAAATATAAGCCGCCAATTTTCGTTTGGTCGGAAATAAAAGGGGGAAACTACCTCTTTGTTTCCCCCTTAAACCCCCTTCTTTCTCATAACTTTCCACCTTTGATAAGGCTTGTGATAACCATTTGTTTGTAGTGAACAAAGCTACCGTTCTATTTTCCCCCATTTTGGATTTTAAATTTATTGTATGCGTCAATTTTTATACTGCTGTTATTCTTTTACAAAACCCCAAATAATAACCCTGTCTAAGTTGTAAAAAGTGCGGCTGCAGCAGGTTTTCGGGTGGATTTTGAGGTGATTTTAAACGGAAATGCTCCCGAAATCGTACAAGCGGTACTTGCAGGGAGCATTGGGCTTGCAAGCCCCGTAGCCGTTTAAAGACACCCAAAAGACGCAAAAAGATGCGAATAGTTAAAACATAGGGCGCAAAAATTAATGGCAGATAATTTGAAAAGTTAACGCTTGCGGTAACGGTAGTTTTTTTAAGCGACTACCACACTATATTAAAATTGCACCCTTTGTTTTAACAACTCTTTAAGGGGGAAACATACTCTTTGTTTCCCCCTTAAACCCCCTTCTTTCTCATAACTTTCCACCTATGATAAGGCTTGTCGCTAACCATTTGTTTGTAGTGAAAAAGACTGCCGTTCTATTTTCCCCCATTTGGATATTTTATTTTATATTTTTGGAGCGATAAGCGACTCCAAAAGATAAGGGGGAAACTAACGGTTGAAGTTTGCAAAATAGCGATAGAATTATGTTATAACTTAATAATATGAGGAATATATGAGAAAGGAGGGTTATTAGGGAACTAAAGAGTATAGTTCCCTAATTATATTAAAAGAAATCCATATAAAAATACAGGGCGAAAAAACAAAAGCGCAAGTCTTTTTTGAACTTGCGCTTTTGGTAGTGGTTGTTTTTTTAAGCGACTACCGTATTTAACTAAAAAGTTGTGCCCTGTGTTTTTACTTTTCTGAAAGACCTTTGTAGGTTTCGTAGCGGGCTAATGCGTCGTTCTCGTTTTGGAGGAACAACTTCTCGGCAGTTGCTGGGTCTTGTTTTTTAAGGCTTGCGTATCTTACTTCACTAGCTAGGAAGTCTTGGTACCCGCCTGCTGGCTCTTTACTGTCGAGTATAAAGGGGTTCTTGCCTTCGTCTGCAAGTTCGGGGTTGTAGCGGTAAAGCTGCCAATAGCCACAATTTACAGCATCTTTCATAACCGTCATTGACTTAGTCATATTTACACCGTGGTTGATGCAGGTGGAGTAGGCAATTATTATGGACGGACCTTTGTATGCCTCGGCTTCTTTCATTGCTTTTATAAGTTGATTCATATTAGCGCCCATTGCCACTTGTGCTACATAGACATAGCCATAGCTCATTGCCATAAGCCCTAAGTCTTTTTTCTTGACTCGCTTGCCGCTTGCCGCAAACTTTGCGATTGCCGCCGTGGGGGTTGCCTTGCTTGCCTGACCGCCTGTATTGGAATATACTTCGGTATCTAGGACAAGTATGTTTACATCCTCACCCATTGCAAGCACATGGTCTAGACCGCCAAAGCCGATATCATATGCCCAACCGTCGCCGCCTATTATCCATACGGATTTTTTAACAAGACAGTCATAGTTTTGCTTGATGTTGTAGATATAATCGGCAACTTGTGCGCTAGCTTGTTCGGTTAAAAGTGCTGACTTGACCTTTTCTGATGCGCTCTTGCTTGCCTCGGAGTCGTCCATATTGGCTATCCACTCGTCAAATGCAGCGGCGGTTTCTTGAGATACGCCCGAATTGGCTTTTAGCATATCGTCTTTAACTTTCTCTCGCCTTTGGTTAATAGCAAGGTTGATACCATACCCAAACTCCGCATTGTCTTCGAACAAGGAGTTTGCCCAAGCAGGTCCGTGTCCTGCGTCATTGGTTGTGTAGGGGCAAGTGGGGGCAGAGCCACCGTATATGCTTGAACAACCTGTTGCGTTGGCGATTATCATTCTGTCGCCAAAGAGTTGGGTGACAAGCTTGATATAGGGAGTTTCTCCGCAACCTGCGCATGCTCCGCTAAATTCAAACAGCGGTTTTCTAAATTGGCTGCCCTTTACCGTGTCGGCTTTATAAATGGGGTCAGTTTCGGGAAGGGATGCGGCAAACTCGGCATTCTCCTTTTCTTCTGCTACCACTTTTGCAATAGGATGCATCTCAAGCGACTTAACCTTGGATGGGCAGACATTGGCGCAACTTCCGCAACCCGTGCAGTCGTAGGGGCTAACTTGGATTCTAAATTTATATCCTTTAAATCCTAGCGCATCTTTGGTATCAAATGTATCGGGAGCGCCTGCAAGCTGGTCTTCAGTGGCAAGCACAGGACGAATAACTGCGTGGGGGCATACATAGGCGCATTGGTTGCACTGTATGCAATTTTCTTTTATCCAATGGGGAACATTAACTGCTATGCCACGCTTTTCGTACTTGGTTGTGCCTACGGGTACAGAGCCGTCTGGGTTAAATGCAGATACCGGCAAAGAGTCACCCTCTAGCTTGAGTATCGGACTGACAACCTCACGGAAATACCTGTTTTCTGGCTCGGATAGCATTGCGCCGCCCTCTGTGGTCGTTGCCCAATCTGCGGAATAACGCACTTCCTTTAGGTTTGCTATTGCGTTATCGATAGCCGCATAGTTCATATTGACAACCTTATCACCCTTTCTGCCATAAGTTGCCTTTACTGCCTCTTTCATATACCTTTCGGCATCCTCATAGGGCATAAGTCCGGCAAGCTTGAAGAATGCTGCCTGCATAATTGCGTTTATGCGCCCGCCAAGACCAATTTCTGCGGCTATTGCGTTTGCGTTTATGGTATAAAATTTAATATTCTTTTTCGCAATAATATTTTTTACTACCGCAGGCAATTCCTTGTCCATTTCCTGGGGAGACCACACGCTATTTAGTAGGAATGTGCCGCCCTCTCTTAGTGCCGACACCATATCATATCGGAAAACATAGCTTGGGGTATGGCAAGCAACAAAGTCTGCCTCATCTATGAGGTAAGAGCTTTGTATGGGCTTATCGCCAAAGCGCAAGTGGGATACGGTTATCCCGCCCGACTTTTTGCTGTCGTAGAAAAAGTAACCTTGTACAAACTTGTCCGTGTGGTCGCCAATAATTTTTATGCTGTTTTTGTTTGCGCCAACTGTACCGTCTGAACCCAAGCCGAAAAACTTGCATCTTACCGTACCTGCGGGAGCGGCGTTGATAAATTCATCCAAAGGCAGTGAGGTATGCGTGACATCATCGTTGATGCCTACTGTGAAGTTGTTTTTGTTAGCGCCGCCCATATTTTTGTAAACAGCGTTAATCATAGTGGGGTTAAACTCTTTAAGTCCCAAGCCGTATCTGCCGCCCAATATGATGCAATCTCTGCCCTTTAATGCGGCAATAACATCAAGATAGAGCGGTTCGCCGTGAGAGCCGGGCTCTTTTGTTCTGTCTAGAACGGTGATATATTTTGCTGTGGCGGGAATCGCCGCTACCAATGCCTCGGGAGAAAACGGACGGTACAATCTTACTTTGATAAGACCTGTTTTTTCACCTTTTGCGTTTAGGTAGTTTACTGTTTCCTCAACAGCCTCTGCGCCCGAACCCATAATTACAACAACTTTCTCGGCATCGGGAGCGCCAACATAGTCGAATAGCTTGTATTTTCTGCCCGTTAATGCGGCAACATCTTCCATACATTTGGTGACGATAGCGGGAGTGGCATCGTAATACTTGTTTGCCGCCTCTCTGTTTTGGAAGTAGACATCGCCGTTTTGCGCAGTGCCTTTTTGTATGGGATGTTCGGGATTGAGCGCACGGCGTCTGAAGTCCTCAACATCCTTCATATCCACAAGAGTTTTCATTTCCTCGTATGTGGGGGCGTCCACCTTGCTGATTTCGTGACTTGTACGGAAACCGTCAAAGAAGTGCAAGAAAGGCACTTTGGATTTAAGGGTAGCCAGATGCGCAACCAATGCCATATCGATAGCCTCTTGCACAGAGTTGGATGCGATTAGGGCAAAACCCGTCTGGCGGCAAGCCATAACATCCGCTTGGTCGCCATAAATATTGAGAGCGTGAGCGGCAAGCGCCCTTGCCGACACATGAAAAACTGTGGGAAGCAGTTCGCCCGAGATTTTATACATATTGGGAATCATCAAAAGAAGCCCCTGACTTGCAGTATAAGTTGTAGTGAGTGCGCCTGCGCTAAGAGCGCCGTGTACTGCGCCTGCTGCGCCCGCCTCGGATTGCATTTCGGCAAGCCTTAGTGTTTGCCCAAACATATTTTTTACGCCTTGGAGCGCCCATTCATCAGCATACTCCGCCATAGAGGACGAGGGGGTAATAGGATAAATAGCCGCAACTTCGCTAAAAGCGTAGGCTACATAAGAAGCGGCGGCATTGCCGTCGATTGTCATTTTTTTGCTCATTAGAACCTCCATAATTCTTTAGATGATTTCATACGATACAATTATACTCTTTATTCCAAATTAAGTCAATTGATACCTTGAGTTCTAAACTAGTATATATAAGAGAATTAGTAATAACAATATAATAAAGTGAGTATTACCCTTGATGTTTATTTTTAGGCGGCTGGAAATGGTTTTTTCGCTGTTATTAATTTTAGGAGTGTTGGTGTTTTTTATAAATACAAATAAAAAACCTTCACAAAAATGCGAAGGCTTTTTATTAGTTTAAATGTGTGCTATTTGTTGTTAGTCGATAGTGAAGTGACTTTGTGCCTTTTGAGTGGGGGGCAATCTGTTGCCCTTTTTAACATCTATCGTGTTTACAACTCTGCCGTTTGCGGCTACTTCCTTATAAGTTCCTGATTTGGGAGCTATTTCTCCGGATTTAAGTTTCATTTGCATTACCTCCTTTTTTAGGTTTATTATAGGTATCTGCAAATAAAGCGTGATTATGCGTGTGTTGCCTATGGGAATTTATTCCGAAAGCAAGTTTATTGTGTCTAGCACAAAAATATCTCCTTCTGTGAGAAAATCCTTAGGCAGCCCCTCTGATATCCGCTCTGGAATCTCGGTATAATCTGCTTGAGTTGATATGGTAGCGATAAGTAAAGAGAGGTCCAAAACCATTCTCACCAACCGTGTGTTTTGGGAGTCATAATACTGCACGGCAAAGTCCTCGCCGACCAACACGCTTTCAAGCGAATATAACACTTCCTCTTGATAGTTGGTTGCCAGGCAGAAAGATTTTTTCTCGTCATAATCTACCGTATAAATAGTTTCCGCCGCCTCGTCTATGATTTTATAGCTTGTTTCCCCTAGCTCTGTAACCAAAAAGTTTAGACCTAGCTCACTTTCTTCCAATCTATATTCCCCGTCTGCAATAATCGTGAAAGTGTAGGTTGAATAATAATAAACAGGCTCGCCTTGTTTTTTGCTAACACCTGTCGCTAAAGTTACAAGGTAAGGGATTTCGCCAGAGTCTTCCGATACCACTGCCAAAATTGTTTTTATCGTATTTATATTGCTAAAAAATAAGTCTAGATACGCAGTTGCCCCAATTATATTAGCGTAATATTCCGAAATTATCTCTGCCATTTCGCCGCCAATCACTTGCCCCAAGGTGTTTTCTATAATCTCGGGGGAGATATGGGAGAGAACATCACCAAGTGCGGCAAAATAGTCGCCGCCGCCTCTAATCTCACT
>JBAZCO010000033.1:0-15257 GCA_041654915.1 Clostridia bacterium
CATCGCTATATATTCGTCCTACAATGATAGCGACAGACGAGGCGCTTGGCGTGCATCCTGCGGATAATTTTAAGTTTTTCATCATTCTTTCTCCCGTGGGCAGCTACTATGCGGGCGGGCTAAAGCCAACAAAAATAATGATAGAGGAACATTATGTGCGTGCGGCAGTGGGCGGCACAGGGGAAATAAAGTGTATGGGTAACTATGCCGCATCCCTTTATGCAAGCAAAATAGCTAACCAAAAGGGTTACGAGCAAGTGCTTTGGCTAGACGGCAAAGAGCATAAGTTTGTAGAGGAAGTGGGGGCGATGAATATGTTTTTTGTAATAGACGGCATTGTTAAGACCCCCGCTCTTACAGGCTCAATACTGCCCGGCATCACTCGTGACAGCGTTATCAAATTGTTAAAGAGTGAGGGAATTCCCGTTGAGGAAACAAAGATAAGCATAGACGAAGTGGAGGTAGCTTTTAAAGAAGGGCGGCTTTCCGAAGCGTTTGGCAGCGGCACTGCCGCCGTAATATCTCCCGTGGGTATATTGGGTTATAAAGGCGCAGACCTTGTGCTAAATAATAATGAAATGGGTAAAATATCCTCTTTCTTATACGAAAGATTGACGGGCATACAGTACGGCACGGTTGCCGACCCGTTTGCTTGGCGCATCGAGGTAAATTAGCACGCAGCTATGAAACTCTCACTAGATATTGCTAGGGCTTAACACCTTTCATTTAAAGTCAAACCTAGAGTTTATTATGGATATGATAATTATACAAGAAATTGCTTACAGCAAAAAAAAGGGTTGCATCGTAGCTAGCGGCGAAAAATACGATAATCTTTCGTTGTCGGTAATGCTTAAATTTGCTTTCAAGAAAGGTGACGAAGTAACCTCCGCACGGTTTAAGGAATTTTTAAAAGAGAGTGAAGAAGTTGCAGCAAAAGACTACCTTTTTGCACTTTTGGCAAGAGGGGCAAGGACGGAGAAAGAGGCGGCAAACAAGCTTTATCAAAAGGGATTTTCCAAACGCAGCGTTGCGGGTGCGGTGGAGCTTGCAAAAAGTTATGGGTATCTATCCGATGCCGATTATGTAAAAAACTACATATCTACCCATTCCCACAGCAAGGGCGGATTTAGAATAAAGAGGGAATTGAAAGAAAAGGGGATACCCTCACAACTTGTAGAAAGTTTGTTAAACGAAGTTGAATTAGACGAAACGGGCGCAGCATTAGCGGTGGCACAAAAATTTATCAAAAACCGTACATTAGATGACAAGACCAAACAGCGGCTGTTCCGCCACCTTGCGGCACGGGGATTTAGCTACGACACAATAAGGCAAGTTATGAGTCAAATTGGCGTGTCATTTGACGAGGAATAAAAATAAAGGAAAAAACAAGGGGTAAAAGAAAATAAAACAAGACAGGGCGACTTTTTTAAAAAAAGCCGCCCTTGTGTATTTTCAATTACTATATATTTGATTTTTAAATAATTTTTTGCCCAAATATCACACAAAAAACCCCAAGCTTATCATTAACGCATTGTTTACTTTTTTCATAGTGTCGTCATTTACCTCGCCTATTTTATCTTGCAGGCGCACTTTATCTATTGTCCTTATTTGCTCAAGCAGTATCACGCTGTCCTTAACTAAACCGCTAGATTGACTTAACTCAATGTGAGTGGGGAGCTTGGCTTTATTTAATTGGCTGGTTATCGCCGCCGCTATCACCGTTGGTGAATGACGGTTGCCAATGTTATTCTGCACAATAAGTACTGGGCGTATACCGCCCTGTTCACTCCCTACTACGGGACTCAAGTCCGCATAATATAATTCTCCTCTTTTGACCATTTCTACCCCGTTCATTATTATTCAGTTCCCGCTCCTATTGTTGACAAAACTTGGAATTAATATAACCGTTTTGCAAAAGTGTTGACCTTTTAGTCCTGCCAAAACCTTATCTTGGATTTCTATCCCAACTCTCTTTTTAGTTCAAAAACATTGCTTTTACAATATATAGGTAATAATTGCAAGTGAGCAAAAAAGATACTCTGGCTAAAAATAATTTTGTAAGGTTCAAGCGTTTTGCAAAATAAATATAAGAAAAATAAAATTTTACCGAACTTTTTTGTTGTTTAGAGCCACTTATATAGTAGGAGTAATAAAACCCTCAAGAAAAACACCGCAGTAACTTAAAAAGAATATTGGGCTATTGACTTTTGTGCGAAATAAGCTAAAATGGAAGTAACAAAGGGGTGTTTAAATAAAAAGAAACGGGCAATATTTTGCGTCCAGAAGGGGTCAACTATGATTACTATTGGAGCATAAGGGGCAATAAGGCAAACTACTATGCAAGTGGAAGTCCAGGTGCAAAGTGTAAAATTGTTGTGAGAGATGACCAAATTTATTTTGTTGACAAGAAAAAATCTGTTGAGTATAAAGTGATATATGATGAGCAAACAAAAGCAATACTTTTTTACGACGAGGTTTTAGATAAATATACTGGGTTTACCAACGGGATGAGTGTGGCTTAATAATCAGTAAAGATAAAAAATAGCTTTTACGATGGTAAATATAAAATATTTAAAAAATGTGCTTGCAATTCGATTTGCAATCTGCAATTTCTTTGTTCCTAGGTTAAAAAAGATAATATTCCTTGACAAACTGAATAAAATATTGTATTATCACATTATTATCACTCTCGGAGTATCAGTTAATGGAGGAACCTCCTTTATCGGACGATGACGCTGCCGGTAACAAATCAAGTAACAACAACCCTAACGACATAAAGAATCGCTGTTTTTGCTGTGCTTTCTTTATGTCTTTTTTATGCAAAAACAATAATAATCACATACTAAATAATGTAATTAACGGAGGTAATCAACTTTGTTTTGGCCTTTAATATTGCAGGTCGTTCTCATATCGGTTAACGCTATCTTTGCTTGTGCAGAAATAGCGGTAATATCGGTTAATGAGAATAAAATTGCCAAACTTTCGGGCAAGGGGAACAAGAAGGCAATCAGGCTTTCCAAAATGACGGCTCAGCCCGCCAAATTTTTAGCGACTATACAGGTGAGCATTACGCTTGCAGGTTATCTTTCTAGTGCGTTTGCGGCGGAAAACTTTTCGGGCAGGCTTGCCGAACTTTTTGTGCGCTGGGGGTCGCCTGTCGCATTCGACACGCTCAACATAATCTCGCTTGTGATGATAACCGTT
Source organism: Clostridia bacterium (assembly GCA_041654915.1). Taxonomy (GTDB): domain Bacteria; phylum Bacillota; class Clostridia; order Christensenellales; family DTU072; genus JBAZCO01. The sequence continues at coordinate 3,205 of JBAZCO010000033.1, forward strand.
GTGCTTGCCTACTTCAACCTTGTGTTTGGAGAGCTTGTTCCCAAACGCTTAGCTATGAAATATTCGGAAAAGCTTGCCTTGGGGCTTGCCAACTTAATATATTTTATCTCACAAATTTCCCGCCCCATAGTGTGGCTGCTAACCGTATCTACCAACGGGATATTGCGTTTGTTGCGTATCAACCCCCACGCAGACGACACAGAGAGCGCCGAGGAAGAAATCAAGCTTATGCTGGAATCTGCCAGCACCAAGGGTGGAATAAACATCTCGGAAAAAGAGATGATACAAAATATATTTGAGTTTGACGACAAGACCGCCGACGAGATTATGACGCACCGTGTAGATACCGCCATACTTTGGCTTGACGAGTTTGACATTGAGTGGGAAAAAACAATTCACGAACACACCCACACCCACTATCCCATATGTGATGATAATATTGATAATATAATTGGCGTACTTAACACAAAGCAGTACTTCCGCTTAAAAGACAAAAGTTTCGACAATGTGATGTCCTCTGCGGTAAAGCCCGCATATTTTGTGCCAGAAACCGTGCATACCGATATATTGTTCTATAATATGAAACAAACCCGCAATCACTTTGCCGTGGTGTTGGATGAGTACGGCGGCTTTACGGGTATCGTCACAATGAACGACCTTTTGGAACAGATTGTAGGCAACCTAGACGATAATTCCGAACTGCCCGCAGAGCCTCCAATGATTGAGCAAAGAGAGGATAATCTTTGGATAATACAAAGCGAAACCCCATTAGAGGATGTGGCAGAAACGCTGTCGGTGGAATTGCCGCAAGATAATGCAGATACCTTTGGAGGATTTGCGTTTGGGTTGATAGGCTATATCCCCGAGGACGGAACTTCGCACGAGATAAATGGATACGGTTTAAATATTAAAATAGATACCATTGAGGAGCATAACTTTGATTACGCCGCTGTGAGCCGTATCATAGAAGAGCCTGCTCCCGAAAAATAGCAGCAGGTTTTTTGTGCTTAGTAATTAGTAATGATTTGTGCCAATAAAAAAAACGGCTGTTTCTAAAAGGGAACAACCGCTTTTTATTTTAAAAGCTATTCACCAAACAGTGCGGTAGATAGATATCTTTCGCCCGTGTCGGGGAAGATTGCCACTATGGTTTTCCCTTTGTTTTCCTCTCGTGAGGCAAGTTCGGTAGCCGCCGCAAGCGCCGCACCCGAGGATATTCCCACAAGCAAGCCCTCTGTCGCCGCTACCGCCCGTCCTGCGGCAAAAGCATCCTCGTTGTTTATTGCTATTACCTCGTCATAAATATTTGTATCAAGCACCGCAGGTACAAAGCCTGCGCCTATCCCCTGTATCTTGTGCGAACCCGCTCGCCCTTCCGATAAAATGGGAGAGTCGGACGGCTCAACCGCAACTATCTTAATATCCTTATTTTTTTCCTTTAAATATGCGCCTGCGCCTGTTATCGTGCCGCCCGTGCCTATGCCAGAAACAAAGATATCCACTTCGCCCCCCATATCTTTCCAAATCTCTGCGCCCGTTGTCTTGCGGTGTATAGCAGGGTTAGAGGGATTGTCAAACTGCCCAGGAATAAACGCATTTGGTATATCCTTTGCAAGCTCGTTTGCCTTTTCTATTGCGCCTTTCATACCTTTTGCGCCCTCGGTTAATACAAGTTCCGCTCCGTATGCTTTAAGCAGCTTGCGCCGCTCTATGCTCATAGTTTCCGGCATAGTGAGGATAACTTTGTAACCCTTTGCCGCCGCTACTGCCGCTAGCCCAATGCCCGTGTTGCCGCTAGTAGGCTCAATAATCACCGCCCCCGGTTTGAGTATACCCTTTTCTTCGGCATCCTCTATCATTGCTTTGGCAATCCTGTCTTTAACGCTCCCCGCAGGGTTGTAGTGCTCAAGCTTTGCCACAATTTTTGCCAGTAAATTATTGTTTTTATTATAATGGGTAAGCTCCAAAAGCGGAGTGTTGCCTATTAAATCGGTAATACTCTTATTTATTTTTGCCATTTCTCAATTCTCCTATTAAACATATATGATTAGTATGTTATTATCATTATATTATTTTGCCTAGGGCAATGTCAATTGATTAGCATCAATATGTATTTTATGATTTATCCGTCTAAAACTATATCTTTTATTCTTACCTTTTTTTTGTCTTTAATAAACAAAAGGAATATTATTGAAACGATAAGTGCCGCCATACAGTAGGGAAACAGAGCGGCTTTTAGTGAAAATCTGTCGGAAAGCAGCCCGCTAAATATTGGGGTTAGCACCATAGCCACTGTGGTTACTGTGTTAAACACTCCCGTGTTTTTCCCAATTGTGTCGGGGTTGGAAAGTTCTAATATGTATGGGTAAAGGTTTACTATCGCCGTAGAGTAGCCCGCCCCCGCAAGTATAAATGCGATAATCATAATGGTATTGAGTTCTTGTTGGAAATAAACGGTAACAAATGCGGTTAGCATAACCACAAACCCTATGATGAGCATATTTTTACGCTTTATTTTAAATTGCAACTTGCTTATAGGTAGCGCCATTAAACAAGCGGCAACTATACAAAGCAGTTGCGGTATGGTAAAGCTAGATTTATCCAGCCCCAAAACCTCGGTGGCATAGTTGGGTAGAGAGGATATCAACCCATTGAACGCTACATAAAAGAAAAATACCGCCCCATAAAGGGATAGCCTGTTTCTTACAAGATAGTTTTTGTTGTAGTGATAGTCGCTAAAAATCTTTTGGTCTTCCTCGGTATCGGGAGGCACTTCTTTTGCCCAGCGTCTTTCGTGTACGGTGAACAAAAATATAATAATCAGCACAAGCATAATAACTGCGGCGGCATAGAAAACCAAGTCAAAGCCGTGTACGAGTAGCAAGCTCACCACCACTATGGCAAACAGTGTTGCCACCGCACTTATAATTTGTGTGATTGCATTTGCCTTACGCCTTAGGGGCAGGGCGGTGAGGTCGGGTAAGAGGGATAGGGCGGCAGGGCGGGAGATTGATATAAAGGTAAGTCCCAAGCCCAATAATATTAGAAAAGCTAGGTTTTCACCCAAGCTAAGAACAATACCCGCCCCTAGCCAAGAGATTGCCGCAAGAATGCCGCCAACTATAATAAAAGGAGTTCTCTTGCCAAACTTACTCTTAGACCTATCCGACAAAAGCCCAAAGAGCGGCAAAATAAAAAGCCCTAGAATGTTGTCGAGCGCCATAACCAAACCTTTCATAGTGTGGTTAAGCGCAAGACCGCCTTCGGATAGGGGTGCTACCAAAATAATTGGCAGTGCGGTGTCGAACATACTGTTAAAAATCGAAATCCACGCAAAGGCAAGAGAAATTTTTATAGTTTTTGATGCACTTAGTTTCATAATAATATAATCTCTCCCTATGGTGTCAGGCTAAACTTAAATTATATTAGAGTCTAATTTTGTCTTGATGCTCTTCAAGCGTGCCTGACGCAAATGCTTAATTTAAGCCTTGAGGAGCTTTTTTTTATGATAACATTATTTTATTCAAAAGTAAAACAAAAATGAGAATTATATGAGCAGCCTATCAAACGAGGATGCATTTTTGGTGTGGCGGAGTATAATTCATATTAAATTATCATATTTCTTAAAATACTTATTGCACTAAAAATGCGTTTGTTATAAAGACAATTTTAATACTAAAAAAGATTGGAGCAAAATTGCTCCAATCTTTTTGATTTTTTATCGTTGATTTTTACCAACAAAATTTATTTAAGTTAGGTTTATTATTGTCAACCCAGCTTTAGCATCGCTTGTTCCTAAAAATACCGTCTCTCCCGATTGGTTAACCAAAGAGAAAGTAGTGTTTGACGGGACAGCGATTAGAGCATTACCTACAAGCTGCATTGTAACTAATGGCGCTGGCGAAGTTGATTTTATATTATACCCATTTGATGTTACGATAGCAAAAGAGACATTTATTGCCATGCCTGCCCCATCTGTCATAATCCACCATTGTATAAAGTAGTTGCCCGCAGTGGATATAGTGAATAATCCGGTAATAGGGTCATAGGTGATATCAGGAGAACTATTATTAACAGTACTATCAAACAAAACATTGGCATTGTCATCAATTGTAGTACTTGAGCTTCCTAATAACTGTGTTTGAAATCCTACAAGTGCCACAGGAGGACCTGTAGGACCTGTTGGACCTGTTGCGCCAGTAGCGCCTGTTGGACCAGTAGCGCCCGTTTCACCAGTAGCGCCTGTTGGACCAGTAGCACCTGTTGTACCTGTTGCCCCTGTTGCACCCGTAGCGCCTGTTGGACCTGTTGCCCCTGTTGCACCAGTAGCGCCTGTCGGACCAGTTGCACCTGTTGTACCAGTAGCGCCTGTTGCACCAGTAGCGCCTGTTGGACCAGTTACACCTGTTTCACCCGTAGCGCCTGTTGCACCTGTTGCGCCTGTTTCACCAGTAGCGCCCGTTGCGCCCGTTTCGCCCGTTGCACCTGTAGGACCTGTTTCGCCCGTTGCTCCCGTAGCGCCAGTTGCTCCCGTTTCACCAGTAGCGCCCGTTGCGCCTGTTTCGCCAGTAGCGCCCGTAGCACCTGTTGCTCCTGTTTCACCAGTAGCGCCCGTTGCTCCCGTAGCGCCAGTTGCTCCCGTTTCACCAGTAGCACCCGTTGCGCCCGTAGCACCTGTTGCACCTGTAGGACCTGTTGCTCCTGTGCCCGTTGCACCCGTTGCTCCTGTAGGACCTGTTGCACCCGTAGCACCCGTTGCACCTGTTGCACCTGTAGGACCTGTTGCTCCTGTGCCCGTTGCACCCGTTGCTCCTGTTGCTCCTGTTTCACCCGTAGCACCTGTTGCACCTGTAGGACCTGTTGTCCCTGTACCCGTTGCACCCGTTGCTCCCGTAGGACCTGTTGCACCCCTTAAACCTCTTGGACCTATTGGACCCGTTACCCCTCTTGGACCTTGCGGACCTGTTAATCCCATCGGACCTCCTGGTCCGGCAGGACCGATTGGTCCTTGCGGTCCGGGACAACTATTGGTAGGACGGCATTTTCCCCAACCAGGGGGAGTGCAGTTGCTTAAAAATGGCTGTAAATTATCAATAAATAAATTGTTTCTCATATTCTCTCCATTAAAATTTTTCTTTTTATTAGTTAACATTACTACTATCATACTATAAAAAAAAACAACAAATTGTTTTTATTGGGTTCATTTTAGTGTTGTAGTTTTATAGCGGACAAGCTTTGCATTAATCAAATTTTTTGTTAATATGCTCATATTTTTAAAATTGTTGCTTGTTTTGATATTAAAAATTTTTGCTTAGTGTTATAATATAACTAACAAAATACAATTTTATTAGGAGGCTGTTTATGAACGGTGCTATTATCAAAAAGATTGAGGCGTTAGAAATATTGGATTCTCGTGGGTTTCCTACTGTGCGTGCCAAAGTTACGCTAGAAAATGGAATAATTGGAGAGGCGTCTGTTCCCTCGGGTGCGTCTACCGGCACATTTGAGGCAGTGGAGCTGCGTGATGGCGATAAGACAAGATTTTTTGGCAAAGGTGTCCTTAAAGCGGTTAGCAATGTTAACGATATTATTGCAAAAGACCTCGTGGGTGTAGATGCCCGTGAGCAAGAAAAAATAGATAGGCGCATGATTGCTCTAGACGGCACACACAACAAAGGCAAGTTGGGCGCAAACGCAATACTTGCAGTATCGCTTGCAGTGGCGCACGCTGCTGCCGCATCAGAAGGACTTCCCTTATATAAATACCTTGGCGGTGATGAGGCGGTTACTCTCCCACTACCTATTTGCAATGTTATCAATGGCGGGCAGCACGCATCCAACAATGTGGATATTCAAGAATTTATGATTGCTCCTACCAAAGCTGCAAGCTTTAGCGAAGGTATCAGATGGTCTGCCGAGGTGTTCCAAAAGTTAAAAAGCATCCTAACTTCAAAAGGCTTATCCACAGCGGTTGGCGATGAGGGCGGTTTTGCTCCCAACCTTGAGGACAATGAGGCGGCGCTAGACCTCCTTAACGAAGCGGTTAAGGCGGCAGGCTACGAAGGCAAAATTGACTTTGCTTTGGACTGTGCCGCATCCGAATGGCTAGTGGAGAACGGCGACTATGTTATGCCCAAACAAAACATAACCTACAATAAAGAAGAAATTATAGAATATTGGGAAAAGCTGGTAAAAGAGTATCCAATAATCTCCATAGAGGACGGCGCAAATGAGGAAGATTGGGAGACTTGGGTAAAGCTTAACGCTAAGCTTGGCAAAAAAGTACAGCTTGTTGGCGATGACTTGTTTGTAACCAACTCTATAAGATTGCAAAAGGGTATTGACCTCAAGGCGGCAAACAGCATTCTTATTAAGCCCAACCAAATAGGCTCGCTAACCGAGACTTTAGAGGCAATCAAGCTCGCAAAGAGCGCAGGTTACACAACAATAATGTCACACCGTTCGGGCGAAACCGAAGACACAACCATAGCTGACCTCGCAGTAGCGTTTGGAACAGATATGATTAAGACCGGCTCTCTTTCCCGTGGTGAAAGGACTGCAAAATATAACCGTCTGTTAGAAATCGAAAAAGACCTTGGAAAGAGGGCGGCATTCCGCAAGCTATAAGCAACAGGGAAACTTTAAAGTTGTGCAAAATGAGATTTTCACGAACAGAACTTATTCTTGGTAAAGACGCAATCGAGCGTCTTTACCAAGCCAAAGTCGCCGTCTTTGGATTAGGCGGGGTGGGGGCATATGTTGCCGAAGCCCTTGCCCGCTCCGGAGTGGGCGGCTTTCTTTTAGTAGATGACGATAAAGTATGTATATCCAATATCAACCGCCAGCTTATTGCACTAGACTCCACCATAGGCAAATACAAGGTGGATGTTATGCGGGATAGGATATTGGATATCCATAAAAATGCTATTGTGGAAACCCGAAAAACTTTTTACGGTAACCCAAACAAGCACGAATTTGATTTTACGGGATACAGTTATATTGCAGATGCCATAGACACTGTGTCATCAAAACTCACATTGGCAGAGGAGGCAAACCGCTGCAATGTGCCAATAATAAGCGCAATGGGTGCAGGCAATAAGTTAGATGCATCTGCATTTGAGGTTGCCGATATTTACAAAACATCGGTTTGTCCGCTGGCACGGGTAATGCGCACAGAACTTAGGAAACGGGGCATAAAGAGCTTGAAAGTTGTTTACTCCAAAGAGCCGCCCCTCACGCCCGAAGAGTCGGACGAGATTAGTTACAAAAGCAACGCTGTTTGTCCTTCGGGTGTTCTGCAAAAATGCGCTGTTCGGCGGCAGATACCGGGAAGTACGGCTTTTGCTCCACCAGTAGCGGGATTGATAATGGCGGGAGAAATTGTTAAAGATATTGTTAGAGGTATTACGAAAAATTAATATTCTTTAAGGAGAATACAAATGAACGCTCAAAAAAGAGTTATGGCTTTACACGATATTTCTTGCTTTGGCAGATGTTCCCTTACGGTTGCGCTCCCGATAATTTCGGCAGTTGGCTACGAAACTGCGGTGATTCCCACAGCGGTGCTATCCACCCATACAGGCGGGTTTGAAAACTATACTTATCGTGATTTAACAGAGGATATTGAGCCTATCGCCCGCCATTGGCAAAGCTTGAGTCTTGGGTTTGACGCTATTTACTCGGGGTTTTTGGGTTCATTTAGGCAGATTGAGATAGTTAAAACTTTATTTGAGGATTTTAAAACCGAGGATAACATTATTTTAGTCGACCCTGTTATGGGGGACAACGGCAAGCTGTACTCTGTATTTTCTAAGGATTTTCCTCAAGGTATGCGCACTCTTTGCCAAAATGCGGATATTATTGTTCCCAATATCACCGAGGCGGTATTGATGTTAGATGAGGAATATAGGGAAGGTCCTTATACTCAAAGCTACATAGAGATTCTGCTTAAAAAACTTGCGGCTATCGGAGCAAAAAAAGTTGTGCTAACCGGCGTATATTTTGATGATATCGACTTGGGAGCGGCAAGCTATGATGCAGAATCGGGCTTGGTATCCTATTCCTTTTCCAAGAGAATTGAAGGCTATTATCATGGCACGGGTGATGTATTTGGCAGTGCTCTTTTGGGGGCGCTTTTGTCGGATAAGCCGCTTGAAACCGCTGTAAAAATTGCGGTGGACTTTACTACTGCCAGCATTGCCCGCACAAAAGCCGCAGGAACAGATGTGCGGTTTGGTGTGAACTTTGAAGAAGGCTTGGGAGCGCTCATTGCCGCTTGCAAGTAACTTTGTAAAGTTTGCAAACTATCTAAACTTTATTTTAAATTTTAAAGCAAATTTAGTTAGGGTAACCTAAAATATAGTCGATTGTATGGCAAATAAAGGTTTAATATTATACTTGATAATTAGCTTATGCTATGTTATAATTTATCCGTTATATTAACAAAGAGGTTATTTATGGAAAAGATTAATGAGAACGGCAATTCTGAATTTACTTTCAAACAGCTATTCACGCTTATCAAAAAGTCGGGGGTAAGGATACTCATCTTTTGCCTTATAGCCGCATTTGTGGTTGGCGTGACGGGCGGCGGAATTTATCTAGGACTGCGTGGCAAAAATGCCACCGTGTCTGCTTTGGTGGACTTTAATTTTAGCGGTATAGAGCAGGGCAAAGACCCCTTTGGCAGGACTTTTGACCCCACTATAATAAAATCTCCCGCTGTGGTAGAAAAGGCGATAACCGCAATTAACGAGCGGGGCGGCGAAATCAAACAGTCTAAGCAAAACGAAATCATAAACAACATCACCATAGAGGGCATTGTTCCCGAAGAAATTATGCAGCAAATATTGGTGATAAGAGAGATTGCCACCAAAACCCCCTCTGTACTTGCCGAGTTAAACAATATTACTTATCACCCCACACGCTACAAAGTGTCGATAGGCAATCTTAAAAAAACAGGGCTAACCAAAGAGCAGGCACGCTTGTTGTTAAATGAAATTATCTCCCAATACATTGATAATTTTAAGACTACTTATGCAAGCCAAAAGTTGCTGCCAAGCGAAGTTATCACAATGGTTGCCGAGCAAGGTGCGGTGGGAGCTGCTAGCTATAACTACGACTTTATTGAGCTATACGATATTTACTATGCACAAATATCTAGCGCAATTAGCTATCTTAATGCAAAGAGTGCCGAAGCGCCCTCATTCCGCTCCAACGAAACAGGTAAGACCTTTGAGGACTTGCTGTATTTATTTAGGATTATCAGGGATACCGATTTAATAAAATATGAGGCTTTCGTTGTGGAAAAAGGTATCAGCCTCGATTCCTCTTTCATTATGAGTTATCTAAATAGGCGTTTTGTGACGCTTGAAACGCAAATTGAGCGGGCACAAAGTGACAAGAGCGATATTGAAACCGCCCTTAGAGAGATTTATAAGGTGGGCGATATCATATATAGTGTAGGTCCTGACGGCACTCCAATAAAAAGCGCAGGCGGTCCTACCGAGCAGTACGACAAAGTGTTTGCCCAATATATAGCCGCAGGGCAGGAAGTGAACAGGCTTGTGGCAGAATTAGACAGCCTTAGTAAGCGCATAGAGGCTTACCAAAATGCGAGTGAGGAAACAACTCAAGACGATATAGATACCGCAAACGAAAAATCTATAATTATTGCAAACCAATTAAAGACGGTTATAGATGATGCAAACAAAACGGTTGCCGAATATTTCGATACAGAATATTTTGACAATGCCGTGCATCCAGCGGTTACTGCAACATACGAGAACAACCAAAACGATACTCTTATGTCGGTAGCTCTTGCCCTGTTTGCCGCAGTAGTGATAGCGGCGGGTGCGGCGATTATTACAACATATTACTCGCTTAAAAAGAAGGGTATAACCCTTTAATCAAAAAACAATAATTATTTTGGCGGGCGGCGGTCACAACCGCCGCCGCCTTTCTTTATAACCCGTGGAGGATGTTATGGTTCAAACATATTCATTGGACATTAAAGGCTACTCTGTGGAGTTGCCTATTTTGGAAATTGACAATGGTATTAGCATAGCTTTTTTCAACCTTCACGGTGCGCAGGCGCTCACCGAGCATTGCGCAAAACACATTGCCGAGCTTGTTAAGGATGCGGATGTGATTTTGACAGCGGAAAGCAAAGGCTTGCAGCTTGCTCACTGCGTCGCAAGAAACTTATCCCACGAGTTTTATGCCGTTGCAAGAAAGTCTTTAAAGTTGTATATGCAAGACGGAATTTCGGCAACGGTAAAGTCAATCACAACAAGGAATGTGCAAACGCTCTATCTTTCCTCTCACGACACAGCGCTCCTAAAAGGTAAGAAGGTGGCTATTGTCGATGATGTTATATCTACCGGCGGTAGCCTTGCGGGGCTGGAGGCCTTGGTGGAGAAGTCGGGGGGAGTGGTGATACATAAAGCCTTTGTGCTTGCCGAGGGTACGGCGGCGGAGCGTACCGATGTAAAATATCTTGCTCAAATACCATTATTGTAAAAAAGGACTATCAGCTAATGCTTAAATTCGAGCCTGTAACGCTCAAACACTTTGAAAAGATTTATCAACTATTATCCCATTCAGCCGTGGACGACTCGGCATATTCCATAACTTCCATATTAGCGTGGCAAAGTTTGTTTCACCCCAAAATACATCTGTCGGACGACTTTGTGCTAATGACGATAGAGGAAGGGGATAAAATATATTTTAACAGCCCCCTTTCTAAAGACAGAGAGAGTTACCGCAAGGCGGTAAAGGCTTTGGAGGATATGGGGACGACACGCATACAGCTAGCGCTAGATTGGCAAATGGAAATTCTGGATGAAATGGGCTACTCTTGCATAAAAGAGGAGCGCAATATGGCAGAGTATCTGTATCGCACCGAGGACCTAACTACTTTGAGGGGCAAGCGATACAACAGCAAGCGCAACTTTATCAATCGGTTTAATTATAATTACAAGTTTCGTGCGTATCAAGAGGCGGACTTTGACGGCGTAATGGAGTTGTTGTACAAGTGGAAAACTTCATATAGCGGTTCGGACGCAATCAACCCCGAGGCAAGTTGGTCTTACATCAACCAAAACTTGAGAATAAGCGACTTTGACTTGGAAAAGGATGCTATTGTGCGTGTGCTTGAAAATCTAAATGACTACAAAGCGGTTGCAAGTGTGCTGGAAATAGACGGCAGAGTTGCAGGTTTTTCAGCGGGGGAACTTATGCCCAACGGGGTTGGGGTTGTTTACTTTGAGAAAGCGGACATTGAGTATCGTGGCATTTACCCAATGCTAGATAACCTTTTTGTTAAAGAGCATTTTGCCGAGGCGAGGCTAATTAACAAGCAAGAGGATATGGGACTTCCCGGGCTTAGGAAGTCCAAACTAAGCTATCACCCAATAAAGATTATGGGCAGATTTGTGGCAGAAAAATGTTGAGGAGCGGGCTATGGCGCTAAAAATTTGTCCGCTTGGGAGCGGCAGCAAGGGCAATGCCGTGTACATAAAAAGTGGCAAACATTCTTTTTTGATAGACTGTGGGCTGCCTGTTACTAATATTAAAAACGGGCTTGCCGATATTAACTCATCCCTAAACGAGATTAGCGGCATACTTATCACCCACGAACATATAGACCATATCCGCTCCGCAGGCATATTGGCAGAGGGATACGGCATACCTATTTATGCGCACGAGCAGACTTTTAAGGCATTAAATAAAAAATATCCCAAAATTAAAAATGCGGCAACCTTTAAGACTTTTGCGGGTTTTTCCCTTTGCGGACTGCATATCATACCATTTTTAAACCCTCACGATGTATTCACCGTAGGCTACTCCATTGCCGATGAGGACAGTCGCATAGTTTACGCTACGGACTTAGGCTATGTGACACCGACACTCTTAGAGATTGCTAAAAAAGCAGACCTTGTTATGTTGGAGTCAAATTATGATGCGTGTATGCTCAAATCGGGACGATATCCCTATTACCTAAAGCGCCGTATTGCATCGGAAATGGGTCATTTATCCAACGACGAGTGCGCCGA
>JBAZCO010000034.1:0-14622 GCA_041654915.1 Clostridia bacterium
AAGCAAGCGGTAAAGGAAAGCGAAAGCGTACTGCTTGCCACCGACCCCGACAGAGAGGGCGAGGCAATAAGCTGGCATCTTGCACAAAACTTGAGCTTGGAGAATGATAAAAACCGTATCGTATTTAACGAAATAAGTTCCAAAGCAGTAAAGCAGGCAATAGGCTCTGCCCGTGAAATAAATATGCGCCTTGTGGACGCACAACAGGCACGGCGGGTGCTTGACCGCTTGGTGGGCTATAAGGTTAGTCCCATACTTTCCCGCAAGATAAAGTCTGGGTTGTCGGGCGGACGGGTACAGTCGGCGGCGCTCAAAATGGTGGTGGACCGTGAGCGGGAAATTAATGCATTCACACCCGAGGAGTATTGGCATCTTACCGCCTCTCTCACCAAAGACGAATCAAGAGCAAAGGAATTTAAGGCACTTCTTGCCGACCAAAAAGGCAAAAAAATAAAAATCACATCTAAAGACGAGTCGGACAAGGTGGTCAGCGAGCTAGACGGTGCAAGTTGGACGGTGGACAGCGTTAAGCGTGGGCTATCCAAATCTCGTCCTGCACCGCCGTTTATGACAAGCACATTGCAACAAGACGGTGTGCAAAAGCTTGGGTTTACCGCCCCGCAGGTTATGCAGCTTGCGCAGCAGTTGTACGAGGGCATAGATATTCTTGGTGAAGGTCAAACGGCATTTGTAACTTATATTAGAACAGACAGCGTTAGAGTTGCTGCCGATATGCAGCAAGAAACTCTAAGGTATATAAGGGAAAATTATGGCGAGGAATATGCGCCCAAAAAGCCCAATTATTACACAACAAAATCACAAAATATGCAGGATGCGCACGAGGCAATCCGCCCAATTTCTCTAGAACGCACCCCCGAGAGCGTAAAGGACAAGCTTCCCCGCAATCTTTTCCGCCTATATAAACTCATTTACGACAGATATATCGCAAGCCAAATGACCGATGCCGAGTACAACACCCTTACCGTAAGGGTGCAAGCGGATACCGTTTCAGGCACAAATTATGGGTTTAAGCTTAGCGGAAAAACGTTGCTATTCAAGGGCTATACTACTGTTTATGAAAACGAGAAAAAGTCAGATGATGAGTCGTCTGGCAATCTCCCCGACCTTCACGAGGGCGAGCCGCTAAGGTTTAAGGGCTTGAACGCCGAGCAGAAATTTACCAAGCCGCCGTCACGCTATACCGACTCCACACTAGTGAAAGCAATGGAGCAAAACGGTATTGGGCGTCCGTCCACATACGCATCTGTTATTGGAGTGCTAAGCAAGCGGGAATACACGGTAAAAGAGCAAAAACTCATCAAGCCAACCGCTCTGGGCGAAACGGTTACAGAGTTTATGGAGAGCTTCTTTAGTAATATTGTGGACACGGGCTTTACCGCCGATATGGAGAACAAGCTTGACAAAATTGAGCAGGGCGCAAAGTGGCAGAAGATTATTGCCGACTTTTATCCAGGCTTTTCCGCCGATGTGATAAAGGCGCAAACAAACGACAAAAAGATGCAAGTACCCGTGGTGGTAAGTGATGTTATTTGCGAGAAGTGCGGGGCAAATATGGTTTATAAGGACGGCAGATACGGCAAATTTTTAGCCTGTCCCAACTATCCCCGTTGCCGTAATGTAAAGAGCATAGCCGAGCTGGTTGGGGTGTGTCCGCAGTGCGGAGGCAGCATAACCAAGTGCTATTCAAAGGCGGGCAAGATATTCTATGGCTGCTCCAACTATCCCAAGTGCAAGTTTATGTCGTGGAAGATTCCTGCGCCAATATTCTGTCCCAAATGTTCGGGTACAATGCATATTTCGGAGACGGGCAGCAAGGAGCGCTATGTGTGCATCAACCACGCTTGCCGCCACACAATCTTGGTAAATGAAGACAAGAATTAAAGTAATAGGCGCAGGTTTTGCAGGCGCAGAGGCGGCTTACCGCTTGTTAACAGAGGGCTTTTCCGTTGATTTATATGAGATGCGCCCAAATAAAATGACCCCTGCCCACCACACGGGCGGCATTGCAGAGCCTGTATGCAGCAATAGTTTCAAGAGCAAGGATAGAGCCACAGCTCAAGGCTTGCTCAAGGCGGAGATGAGGGAGCTTGACTCCGTTGTCTTGCGTGCGGCAGATAGGAGTGCCGTACCTGCCGGCGGAGCTTTGGCGGTAGACAGGGAGCTATTTTCGGCAAATATTCAAGAAATATTGTTAGGTTTCCCACGCTTGCGAATTATAAGGGAAGAAGCGGTAACAATAGACGATTATACAATAGTCGCATCAGGACCGCTGACATCAGACACGCTTGCGGCAGAAATCATTAGCCTTACCGGACGGGAAGGGTTGGCATTTTATGATGCCGCCGCCCCCATTGTCACAGCGGAGTCGGTAGATATGTCCAAAGCGTACTATATGAGCCGTTATGGAAAAGGCGATGCCGACTACCTTAACTGCCCTATGAGTCGTGAGGAGTATCAACAATTTTACCAAGCGTTGGTGTCTGCCCGCACAGTTATATTAAAGGACTTTGAAAAGGGAGATGTGTTTGAGGGATGTTTGCCGCTAGAAGTAATGGCAAAACGGGGAGAGGATACACTTCGCTTTGGAGCGTTCAAACCCGTGGGGTTGTCCTTAGAGGGAGAAAGAGCGTATGCCGTGTTGCAACTTAGGAAAGAAAATGTGCAAGGCACATTATTTAATCTTGTTGGCTGCCAAACAAATCTTGCCTTCCCCGAGCAGAAACGGGTGTTTAGCTTGATTTCCGCCCTTAAAGGAGCGGAGTTTGTGCGCTATGGCGTTATGCACCGCAATACCTTTATAGACAGTCCCGCATTGTTAACCGAGCATTTTAATATGAAAGAGCGCCAATCTGTATTTTTTGCGGGGCAGCTCACAGGTGTGGAAGGATATATGGAGAGTGCGGCAAGCGGAATAATTGCAGGCATAAATATGGCACGGCTTGTGCGTGGGGAGCAGCTTCTGCCACTTCCCTCAACAACTATGGTGGGCAGTTTGGCAAGGTATATCTCCACCTCGAGCAAGGACTTTCAGCCAATGCACGCAAGCTTTGAGCTTGTGCCGCCGCTAAGCGAAAAAATAAAAGATAAAAAGCAAAGGAAAATCGCCTATGCAAATCGTGCGATTAATGATATAATAAAATATAGAGCATTTTTAAAATGATATAATTAAAGATGATGATATAATAGACTATAAATCAATATCGAGAGGTATATAATTATGAATATGAAAGCCACGACCATATGCGCCGTAAAAAGAGACGGCATTACCGCTGTCGCAGGAGACGGGCAGGTAACAATGGGCGAAAGTATAATTCTTAAAGGAAACGCAGTAAAAGTTAAGCGATTGTATGACAATAAAGTAGTGGTAGGGTTTGCAGGCTCTGTAAGCGACGCATTTACTTTGTCGGAGAAGTTTGAGGAGATGCTGCAAAAATATTCGGGCAATCTTATGCGCAGCGCAGTCGAGCTTGCCGAGGAATGGCGCAAGGGCAATATGATGCGCAACCTAGAGGCAATGCTAATAATAGCTGACAAGGAAAACTTGCTCATAGTGAGCGGCAACGGCAATGTTATAGACCCCGAGGAGGGGGTGTGCGCCATAGGCAGCGGCGGCAACTATGCGTTGGCGGCGGCTAGGGCGCTTTTGGAAAACACCACGCTAACCGCCGAGCAAATCGCAAGGCGCAGTATGAAAATAGCCGCCGACCTTTGTGTGTTTACCAACCACAATATTACGGTAGAACTTGTGTAAGGAGGTATAAAAAAATGGACTTGAACCCCAAACAAATAGTAATTGAGTTAGATAGATATATAATAGGGCAAGACGCAGCCAAGCGTGCGGTTGCGGTAGCCTTGAGAAACCGTTACCGCCGTTCACAACTTCCGCAAGAAGTGCGTGACGAAATCACTCCTAAGAATATCATTATGAAAGGTCCTACGGGTGTTGGCAAAACCGAGATAGCCAGACGCCTTGCACGGTTGGTTGCCGCACCGTTTGTAAAAGTGGAGGCTACCAAGTTTACCGAGGTTGGCTATGTTGGACGAGATGTAGAGTCAATGATACGGGATTTAGTCACGGTTGCAATACGGCTTGTACGAGAGGAAAAAATTGCCGAAGTTGAGCCAAAGGCAAGAGAGGCGGCAGAAAAAAAGATAATAGACGCACTACTTCCTGTAAAAAAGAAAGCTCATAAAGACACTCCCGAGCAAGAGCTTAGGCAACAGTTAACAGAGGAGTTTAAGTCGGGCAAACTTGACAAGATTCCCTTAGAGCTTGAAGTTGAAGAATCGCCCAAGTCCTTACAGCTAGGCGCTATTGGCGGCGGCAATGATAATAATGTGGGTGACTTTTTTGGCAGTATTCTACCCAAAAGGCGCAAAAGGCGTAAGATGAGCGTAAAAGACGCATATGACCACTTCACCAATGAGGAGGCAAACAAGCTTGTTGATACAGATTCAATTAATGCCGAGGGTTTGCGCCGTGCCGAACAGGACGGAATAATTTTTATTGATGAGATAGATAAGATTGCCAGCCGTGGCAAGGTGGGCGGTCCAGATGTTTCCCGTGAAGGGGTACAGCGTGACATTCTGCCTTTGGTAGAGGGGTCTACGGTATCCACCAAGTACGGCAACCTAAAAACAGATTATATCCTGTTTATTGCTGCGGGAGCGTTCCATATCTCTAAGGTAAGCGACTTGATTCCCGAATTGCAAGGGCGTTTCCCCGTCACGGTGGAACTCTTGAGCCTTACCGAACAGGACTTCATCAAGATACTAAAAGAGCCGGACAACGCTATCATAATGCAATATTCTGCGCTGCTCAAAGTGGATAATATTGATTTGAAGTTTACTGACGAGGCAATTAACGAAATGGCACGCATTGCGTTTTTGGAGAACGAAAACAACGAAAACATTGGCGCAAGGCGGCTGCATACCGTTATGGAAATGTTGCTAGAGGACATCAGCTTTAACGCAAGCGGCAACCACGATATAGTGGAACTTATCATAGATAAAAAATATGTAGCCGAACATCTGGACAAGGCAATAAAATCGCTTAATCTAAAGAAATATATTTTGTAGGTTCAATATGATAAATATACCTAAAGGCACAAAGGATGTACTTCCCGCCGAAAGCGGCAAGTGGCACTTTATAGAAGATAGAATTCGTGCGGTTGCGGCGGTTTTTGGCTTGAAAGAAATCCGCACACCCACATTTGAGCATACCGAACTGTTTTTGCGTGGAGTGGGAGAAACCACCGATATCGTCAACAAGGAGATGTATACCTTTATCGACAAGGGCGGCAGAAGTATCACCCTCAAGCCCGAGGGGACAGCGGGGGTTGCCCGTGCTTACATAGAGGCAGGGCTATCCGAGAGCGCCCAACCCGTAAAAATGTATTATCTCACCCCCGTATTTCGCTATGAGCGTCCGCAGGCGGGCAGGTTGCGTGAGCACCACCAATTTGGTGTGGAGATATATGGCAGTGCAAGCCCTCTTGCCGATGCCGAGGCTATATTGATAGCAAAAGCGGTATTTGATAAAATAGGTATCACAGGTTTAAGCTTGCGTATAAACAACATAGGCTGTTCGGAGTGCCGCCCTCATTATAATCAAACTCTTGTTGCCTACTACGAAAGCAAAATTGATTCCCTATGCCCGTTATGCAAAGAGCGGCTCTATAAGAATCCTTTAAGATTGCTAGACTGCAAGGAGGCGACTTGTATCAAAATAAACAAGGACGCCCCCAAAACATTGGAGCATCTTTGTGCAAATTGTGAGGAGCATCACGCAAAACTTAAAGACACGCTCACCGCTGTTGATGTTAGTTTTGCAGAGGACTCTGGCATTGTGCGTGGGCTTGACTACTATACGGGTACGGTGTTTGAGTTTATCACATCGGCAATAGGGGCGCAAGGCACGGTGTGCGGCGGAGGGCGCTATGACAATCTTGTTGCCGAAGTGGGCGGCAAATCTACCCCCGCAGTAGGGTTTGGTATGGGGTTAGAACGGTTAATAATGGTAGCCGAGGCTACGGGAATTGCCTTAAAAGGTGATAATCCTCCCGATATTTATATTGCGCCGCAGGGCAAGGAGCTTTATCTTTTGGCATACAAGCTAACCAACGACCTTAGAGCATTGGAACTAAAGGCAGAAACCGACCTTGTTGAAAGGAGCGTAAAAGCGCAAATGCGCTATGCGGGGAAAATTGGTGCAAGGTATGCGGTAGTACTTGGCGAAAGCGAAAGAGCCACGGGGCTAGCAAGGGTGAAAAAAATGGATGACGGCACAGAGCAAGAAGTAGAAATAAACCAAATTGCTAGGATAATTAACTAAGATAACTAACAAACCAAATCACTATAACAAACAACAAACTCATTTTATAAGGATAAGAAAGACGGAGATAACTATTATGGCAGAATTCTTAAATGGATTAAATCGAACCAAAATGTGCGGGGAGTTTTCCGCAAAGGATATAGGCAAAAAGGCAGTCGTTATGGGCTTTGTTGCCAAGTATCGCAACTTGGGAATGATACAGTTTGTTGACTTGCGTGATAGGACGGGAATAGTACAGCTCTGCTTTTCTAGCGAGGAATTCCCTGGGGCATTTAGCAAATCTACACAAATAAGAAACGAGTTTGTGTTAGCGGCAAAGGGTAGAGTGCGCCCAAGAGGCGAAAAAAATATAAATCCCGCACTTGCCACAGGCGAGGTGGAAATACTCATTGAGGAGCTAAAAATACTTTCCGAGGCGGAAACGCCTCCCTTTAACATAGTTGACGATGTAAAAGCATCCGAACAATTGCGGCTAAAATACCGCTATTTGGACTTACGCCGCCCCTCTTTGCAACGCATTCTTGCAGCACGGGCGCAGGTGGTTTCAGCTACAATTAATTATATGACAAAAAAGGGATATCTCTATGTAGAAACGCCCTTTTTGGGCAAGTCCACCCCCGAGGGCGCTCGTGACTATTTAGTGCCGTCAAGAACATTTCCAAGCAAATTTTACGCTTTGCCGCAGTCGCCGCAGTTATATAAACAGCTGCTTATGATTTCGGGATGCGATAAATATTTTCAAATTTCCAAGTGCTTTAGAGATGAGGACTTGCGGGCAAACCGTCAACCTGAGTTTACCCAAATCGATATAGAAAAAAGCTATGTGGACAGTATTGACGATGTTATGAAAGATGCCGAGGGTTTGATTAGAGAACTCTTTAAGAAGGTAGCAGGGGTTACCATTCCCCGCAAAATTCGTAGGCTAAAATATGCAGAGGCTATTGAGAGGTTTGGCAGTGATAAGCCAGACACTCGTTTTGGTCTTGAACTTATAGATGTTACCAATGTAGTAAAGGATAGCGGGTTTGCCGTATTCGATAATTCCACAAAACGGGGTATGAGTGTGCGGGCGATAAATGCAAAAGGCTTGTCTTGTCTCACCCGCAAAGAAATTGATGCTTACCAAGAGGTTGTGCGTGAGTATGGCGCAAAGGGGCTTGCTTATATTTCTATAAAGCCCGAAGGGATATCCTCACCTATCGCTAAGTTTTTAAACGAGGCAATGCTTAAAGAAATCATTGCCGCAGTGGGCGGAGAAACAGGAGATATCATCTTTTTTGTAGCGGATAAAAACAGTGTGGTCTTTGATGCGCTTGGCGCTTTAAGGCTGGCAATCGCCAAAAAAGAAAACTTGATAGACGAGAGTGTTTACGATATTCTTTGGGTCACGCACTTCCCGCTCTTTGAGTTTGACGAGGAGGAAAAGCGGCTAACAGCCAAACACCACCCATTTACTAGTCCGCTAAATGAGCATATCAAATATATTGAAAAACGACCTCTAAAGGCACGGGCAAAAGCCTATGACCTTGTTATAAACGGGCAAGAGGCAGGCGGCGGCTCTATCCGTATACACTCACGAGATGTGCAGGAGAGAATGTTCCGTGCCATTGGGCTTAGTGAAAAGGATATAAACGAGAGGTTCGGCTTTTTTGTAGAGGCATTCCGCTACGGTGTACCGCCGCATGGCGGCATAGCCTTTGGGTTAGACAGGTTGGTTATGATTTTGACGGGTACAGATAATATTAAAGATGTTATTGCTTTCCCCAAAAACCAAAACGCCGCTTGTGTGATGACAGAAGCGCCGTCCGAAGTCGAGGACAATCAACTTGCAGAGCTTAAAATAAAAATAGACGACCAAAAATAAAATAAACCGATTATTCCAAAGCGAATATGACGATAATTTCAAAGGATAAATATGGAGGTACTTGTTATGAATGATAAAGTAAAAAATTTAACGGATGCCGATTTTGACGCTACAATAAAAAGCGATAAAGTTACTTTGGTAGATTTTTGGGCGACTTGGTGTCCCCCGTGCAAGATGTTAGCCCCAATTATAGATAGTGTCGCTAGTGAGATAGGCGACAAGGTTAATATCGCAAAAGTCGATATAGACCGTTCCCCGTCTATTTCCTCACGCTATCGTGTTATGAGCGTGCCTACTATGATAATATTCAAAGACGGCGAAGTTATGGAGAGAATGGCTGGCGTAAGGCAAAAACCGCAAATTTTGGAAGTGTTAAAAAAGTATACTAGTTTTTAGTAACCGTAAATCATCAACTTAATACAAAGGAGAGTCTTTAATGTTAGACCTTAAATTGATAAAAGCAGCCGACCCCGAGGTATATCAATCGATAGTGCAGGAGTTGGAGAGGCAAGAAACGCACTTGGAGCTTATTGCAAGCGAAAATTTTGTATCCCCCGCAGTTATGGCGGCGGCAGGCTCACACCTTACCAACAAGTATGCCGAGGGCTATCCCGGCAGACGCTATTATGGCGGTTGCGGGTTTGTAGATATCACCGAACAGCTTGCTATCGACCGTGCAAAAGAGTTGTTTGGCGCAGAGTACGCCAATGTACAGCCGCACTCGGGCAGCAGCGCTAACTTTCAAGTGTACTATGCTCTGTTAAATCCAGGCGACACGGTGCTTGGTATGAACTTAAACCACGGCGGACACCTAACGCACGGCAGTAAGGTTAGCATAAGCGGAAAGTATTTTACATTTTACTCTTATGGAGTGGACGAAACAGGGTATATAGATTATAATGAAGTTGAGCGGCTAGCGTTTGAGTGCAAACCCAAGCTTATAGTTGCGGGCGCATCTGCGTACCCAAGAGAAATAGACTTTGAGAAGTTTGCAAAAATCGCCCAAAAGGTGGGCGCAATACTTATGGTGGATATGGCGCATATCGCAGGGCTTGTAGCGGCTGACCTGCATATGAATCCTGTTCCCTACGCTCAAATAGTAACAACCACCACCCACAAGACACTTCGTGGTCCAAGGGGCGGTCTTATATTAGCCCGTGAGGAGTACGGCAAACTCATAGACAAGGCGGTATTCCCCGGCACACAGGGCGGGCCGCTTATGCATATTATTGCGGCAAAGGCTATTGCCCTAAAAGAAGCGTTGGGAGCGGAATTTAAAGCTTATCAAAGGCAAGTTGTTCTCAATGCAAAAGCTATGGCAAAGGCGCTTACCGAGGAGGGAATAAAACTCTTTTCGGGCGGCACTGACAATCACTTGATGCTAGTCGACCTGCGTGGCACAGGCGTTGCCGGCAAGGAGATAGAACATCTTCTGGACGAAACAGGCATTACCACCAACAAAAACGGTATTCCGTTTGACGATGCAAGCCCGATGAACCCTAACGGCTTGCGCATTGGCACACCCGCCGTAACCACACGGGGGATGAAAGAGCCGCAAATGGAGATAATTGCCCGTCTTATAGCTAGGGTGATAAGAGAAAAGGAACAAGCTTTCCACAGCGTAAGGCAAGAGGTTAAAAAACTCACGGAGGCTTTTCCGTTGTATAAAGAGGTATTTTCGTTATAAATGAAAATTTATTTAGATAATTCGGCAACCACCTCCCTAGACGGCGAGGTTTTACAGGCAATGCTGCCGTATTTTACCGATATGTATGGCAATTCCTCGTCACTTCACGGCTTTGGCAGAGAGTCGCTAAATGCTGTGGATAACGCACGGGAAAAAATAGCTAAAATTTTGGGGGCAAAGCCCTCGGAGATTTATTTTACATCAGGCGGAGTGGAAAGTAATAATTGGGCGCTAAAAGGCGCAGTTGCCGCCGCAAAGGGCAGAAATAAGCATATAATCACTTCGGCAATAGAGCATCCTGCTATTATAGAAACTTGCCATTCGCTTGAAAAAGACGGGGTGGAAGTTACCTATATCCCCGTAAATTCAGACGGCATTGTGTCTTTAGAGAACATAAAGGCGGCGGTTAGGGAGGATACCGTTTTGGTATCAATTATGACTGCCAACAATGAGATTGGCTCAATCCAACCTGTTGCAGAAATAGGGGCATTTTGCCGTGAGGAAGGCATTCCCTTCCACACAGATGCCGTGCAAGCAATAGACAGCCAATATATTGATGTAGATAAAATGAATATAGATATGCTCTCCCTTTCCGCCCACAAATTCCACGGACCAAAGGGAATAGGGCTTTTGTATATTCGTTCGGGAGTGCGGCTAAAACGCTTGCTGGACGGCGGACATCAAGAGCGGGGACAGCGTGCGGGAACTACCAATGTGCCGCTCGTAGTGGGTATGGCAAAGGCATTGGAGTTGTCAGCGGCAAACCGTGCAAACTACAATAAAAAACTCACCAAACTAAGAGATTATTTTATCGACCGTGCGCTTCAAGAAATTCCCTTCACTCACCTAAATGGCGGACGGGAAAATAGGCTGCCCAACAATATTAACTTGAGCTTTGAGTTTATTGAAGGGGAGTCTATCCTTATGGTGCTAGACCTAGAGGGCATAGCGGTTAGCAGCGGTTCGGCTTGTTCGTCGGGCGCATTGGAGGCATCGCATGTGATACTTGCCCTTGGGGGGCGGGAGGAGCTTGCGCACAGCTCAATAAGATTTAGTTTGGGAAGAGATACAACCAAAGAGGAACTTGATATCACCCTAGAAGTACTAAAAAAGGCGGTAGACCGCCTGCGGGGTATGTCACCTTTATTTAATGTGGAAAAAGGAACAGGCAGCTATGTATAATAAAAAAGTATTAGAAGTATTTCAAAATCCCAAGAATGTGGGCGAAATAGATGACGCAAACGGTATCGGCAAGGTTGGCAACGCTAGTTGCGGCGACATTATGCAGGTATCGCTAAAAATAGAAAATGATATAATCGTTGATGCAAAGTTTAAGACATTTGGCTGCGCCGCAGCAATAGCAACATCATCAACAGCTACCGAAATGATAAAAGGCAAGACGCTGGACGAGGCGCTAAAAGTTAAAAATGCCGATGTTGTAGAATATTTAGAAGGACTCCCTCCTCAAAAGATACATTGTTCAGTTATGGCAGAGGAGGCTATACAGGCGGCAATAGAGGACTACAAGAAAAACCACGCAAAAAAATAATTTTTTATCAACAATAAAACAAAATAACCGCAAGCCAAGGGATATCCTTTGGCTTGCGGTTATTTGTTTTAAAGTAATATTTTTTTAGTTACCGCTCAACATATGTTTTACCATTTTCTTTGCTAACGGAGTTTTCATCATAGCCACGGTTATTGTTCCCATTGTTAATCCTAACATAAATGCGCCTCTCATTGGTATATCCTCCTCGGAACTTAGTATATGTAGGGTGTTTGCAAAATATTGTAACAATTTTTACCACCCCTTTTGTATTTTTGGGCGGTTTTTTAATTGCGTAATGGTAATTTTTTGATTATTCCGCTTGGGTTTTCCCTCAGGCGATACATCTTCAAAAATAATATTTCTCGCATTAACTTGACCAGCCTTTTCTAGTTCCGCCTCTGTTCTAATAGTCCAGCAAATTAGTTTCATATTATGCTTTTTTAATGCATGCTCAACCCTAGGAGAAGGCAAATAGCGGATATCATAGGCTAAAAATGCGGGTTTGGTTCTGTGCATTATGCGAAACCCCATTGAACAAAGCATCCTTAGCCATCTCTTTTCTGACGAAGTGGCAAGCTGACCTCTCACTACTTCGGGAGCGTATTTTTTGTACCATACAAGGGTGAGCGGGTTAAAGGCTTGCATAATTATCCAAGGCTTGCCTTTAATTAACTTATAAACTTCCGCCTCCAAAACAAAAGAATGAGTGCCTGTGGATTTTATCTCACACAAGACATCAGTTTTTCCGTCCACAACGGCAATAAAGTCCTCAAGCAGAGGGATAACTTCGCCGTTGGGGAGGCGGTACTTCTCATCTTGCAGTTGCTCATAGGTTAGTTCGGATATCTTGCCAGCCTCTCCAATTACTCGGTTGGTCGTGGGGTCGTGAAAGATTACCACCTTTTTGTCCTTAGTAAGCCTTACATCAATCTCAATATTATAGCCTTGTTCGAGGGCATTTTTAAATGCCGCCATTGAGTTTTCTGGCAAATCCTTGTTATGCAGTCCTCTGTGCGCTATTGGTAATTGATAAATTCTCATCTAAACACTTGCTCCTTAAATAAAGTTATATTTTATTATTATACTATTTTAGTCATATAAAATCTACAAGATAACAAATATATTTGCTTATTTTTTTAGGATTTTATATAATATAATCAACAGACTATGGACAAAATTGGGAGTGCTATGAAAGACAGACAAAAATATATAAGAAACTTTTGCATAGTTGCGCACATAGACCACGGGAAAAGCACCTTAGCCGACCGAATCATACAAAAGACAGGAGCGGTTTCGGAGCGGGATATAAGAGCGCAGATGCTAGACGATATGGACATCGAGAGAGAGCGGGGCATAACAATCAAGCTTACCCCCGTCAGGATGTTTTTTAACCATAACGGCAATGAATATACTTTTAATTTAATAGACACTCCGGGGCATGTGGACTTCACATACGAGGTGAGCCGCTCCCTTGCAGCTTGCGAAGGGGCGTTGCTTGTCGTAGATGCCACACAAGGGATAGAGGCGCAAACGCTCACCAATGTTTATCTTGCGCTAGACAATGATTTGGAAATTATCCCCGTAATAAATAAGATTGATTTATCATCCGCTCAACCCGATGTGGTAAAGACAGAAATAGAGGATGTTATTGGGCTAGACGCCTCCGATGCACCGCTAATCAGCGCCAAAGAGGGCAAGAACATTGAGGAAGTACTAAAGCAAATAGTAGAAAAACTTCCTCCCCCCAAAGGCAACCCCGATGCTCCGCTAAAGGCGCTTATTTTTGATAGTGTTTATGATAGCTACAAAGGCGCTATTTGCGCAATACGCATAGTGGACGGCAGTATTACGGTGGGGCAGAGAATCAAGTTTATGGCAACGGGCAAGGAGTTTGAAGTAACCGAGGTTGGTGTGTTTGCACCTGCAATGTTACCTACCAAAGCGCTATTAGCGGGCGATGTAGGGTATCTTGCCGCAAGCATAAAGAATGTTAAAGACACATCTGTTGGCGACACAATAACTTTGGCAAAGGGCGGCGCTGTCGAACCGCTAAAGGGATACAAAAAGGTAAACCCAATGGTCTTTGCCGGTATTTACCCGGCAGACGGCTCAAGATACAACGAATTGAGGGACGCTTTGGAAAAGCTTAACCTAAACGATGCGGCGCTATTGTTTGAGCCGGAAGCATCGGGAGCGTTGGGTTTCGGATTCCGTTGCGGCTTTCTAGGGTTACTTCATATGGAGATTATAGAAGAACGCTTAGAGCGGGAGTTTGACCTTGATTTGATTACCACCGCCCCAAGTGTTAGCTATAAAGTAATCAAAACAGACGGCACTCGTATAGCGGTGGACAATCCATCCCACCTTCCCCCTGCCCAAGAGATAGATAAAATAGAAGAGCCTGTGGTAACTGCCAATGTCTATACCCCGTCAGAATATGTGGGGGCGATTATGGAGCTGTGCCAAGAAAAGCGTGGCACTTTTATCAACCTTACCTATCTTGACGCCACTCGGGTAAAAGTTGACTATACCATACCCCTTTCCGAAATCATATATGATTTTTTTGATGCGCTCAAGTCACGCACAAGAGGCTATGCAAGTTTGGACTATGAGTTGGATGGCTATCGGGCGGACGACCTTGTAAAGTTAGATATTCTGCTAAACGGCGATGTTTGCGATGCTTTATCGCTCATTGTTCACCGTGACAAGGCTTACGGCATCGGCAGAGGTATAGCCGAGCGGCTAAAGGATGTAATTCCCCGCCAAATGTTTGAAATTCCCGTACAGGCGGCAATCGGCAACAAGATTATCGCCCGAGAAACGGTAAAAGCTCTTCGCAAAGATGTGCTTGCAAAGTGTTACGGTGGCGATATCACACGAAAGAAAAAATTATTAGAAAAACAAAAGGAAGGCAAAAAGCGTATGCGGCAGGTGGGCAATGTATCCATACCGTCCGAGGCGTTTATGTCTATTTTGAAGTTTGACAACAAATAGGGCAGGACTATATATTCACATCCCCTTTTGCGAAAAGAAGTGCGGATACTGTGATTTTTATTCAATTGAGCCAAGCGACGGTGTGTTGGAGCAGTATACAACCGCCCTTGCTAACGAAATTGAGCTGTTATTTAATAGATACCCCAATATATTATTTAATACAATATATATGG
>JBAZCO010000035.1:0-14613 GCA_041654915.1 Clostridia bacterium
CTTGAGCCTATCGATTTGGTACGAATATCAGCAATACCGCTAACCTGCAACACCAAACGCACTGCGCCGCCTGCTATAACGCCCGTACCTTCGGGGGCGGGGAGCAGTATCACCTTGCCTCTGCCAAAAACTCCTGTAACCGCATGGGGTATGGTGGAATCTTTGGTAGCAACGGTGAACATTGCCTTGGTTGCGGCTTTGGTAGCCTTTTCAATAGCTTGGGGAACTTCGGTAGCCTTACCCATACCAGCGCCAACCCTGCCCTTGCCGTCGCCAACGACCACAAGCGCCGAAAAACGCATATTGCGTCCGCCCTTTACAACCTTGGTAACACGGTTGACGGACACAGTCTTTTTGATAAGGTCATCCTTTGGTTCTCTACTGAATCTTTCTCTCTCATTTCTTGCCATTTTTAAATCTCCTAAAACTCAAGTCCGGCTTTTCTCGCAGCGTCTGCGAGAGATTGAATACGCCCCGTATAGAGGTATCCGCCACGGTCAAACACAACTGCATTTATGCCCTTTTCAATTGCTCTTTCGCCTGCGATTTGCCCTACAATAGCTGCCGCTTCAACCTTGGTCTTGCCTGCCACCTTTTGGGCCACCTCTTTTTCCACGCTGCTTGCCGATACCAATGTGTTGCCAACTTTGTCGTCAATTATTTGCACATAGATATGGCTAAGTGATTTATACACATTAAAGCGTGGAATCTCGGCTGTGCCGGAAATGTATTTTCTAAGCCGAAGATGTCTTTTACTTCTAATCTTGTTCTTATCAGGTTTGGTAATCATCTAATAACTCCTCCTACTTTCCAGCGGTCTTGCCGGCTTTGCGGATAATCGTTTCATCTTTGTAGCGTATGCCGTAGCCGTGATAGGGTTCGGGTTTCCTTATCGCCTTGATGTTAGCGGCGGTTTGTCCTACAAGCACCTTGTCTATCCCTTTAACAGATAGTTCTGTGGGGGACACCACGGTTATATCTACACCCTTGGGGGGTATGGCATCTACGGTATGGCTGTAACCAACCGACAGCACTACCTTTTCGCCCTGTTGGACGGCACGATAGCCTACACCGTTGATGATGAGGTTTTTGCTGTAACCTTTTTCTACACCGACAACCATATTGTATATAAGCATACGATAAAGTCCGTGAGCGGCTTTTACATCCTTTGCCTCGCTTGAACGCACGACTTTAATCGTATTGCCTTCAATATTTAGTCCTATCTTGTTGTTCTCTATTTTTTGCGTAAGTACTCCCAAAGGTCCTTTTACGGTTACCGTACTGTCCTTAAAGTCGAGGGTTACACCTGCGGGGAGAACTATTGGCAATCTACCTATTCTTGACATAAGTTTACCTCCTACCAGACATAAGCGAGGACTTCCCCGCCGTATCCGGCTACTCTTGCCTTTTTGTCGGTCATAACGCCTTTGGATGTGGATATGATAGCTACGCCCATACCGTTAAGTACTTGGGGAAGCGCATCGCTCTTGGCATAAATTCTTAAACCAGGCTTGGATATCCTTTTTAATCCCTTTATGGCATTTTCCCTGTTGCCTACATATTTAAGCTCGATATGAATGGTGTCTTGCACCTTGTTCTCATCGGTTACGACAGTAGAGCTTTTTATATAGCCTTCCTCAAAAAGGATTTGGGCTATTGAAACCTTTATCTTGGATGCGGGAACATCAACTGACGGATGTTTTGCAATCAAACCATTGCGGATACGGGTTAGCATATCGGCGATTGGGTCGGTCAAAGTCATAGTAACACCTCCTACCAGCTTGCCTTGCGAACGCCGGGAATCTCGCCCTTATACGCAAGGTTTCTGAAACATATTCTGCAAATCCCATACTTTCTTAGTACTGCGTGGGGTCTGCCACAGATAGAGCAACGAGTATATTCTCTTGTGGAGAATTTTTGTTTTCTTTTCTGTTTATTAACCATAGATTTTTTTGCCATTATTAACCTCCTAGCGTTGGAAAGGCATACCGAGTAGCTTGAGCAGCTCCCTTGCCTCTTCATCCGTGTTCGCTGTTGTTACAAAACTGATATCAAAACCCCTTACCTTTTCAATTTGGTCATAAGCGATTTCGGGGAATATGAGTTGCTCCTTGATGCCGAGAGCATAGTTGCCTCTGCCGTCAAAGGACTTGAGGGAAACACCTCTAAAGTCACGAACACGGGGAAGAGCTATCGATACAAGCTTGTCGAAAAACTCCCACATTCTGTCGCCTCTAAAGGTTACCATTATGCCAACGGGCATATTCTCTCTCAATTTGAAGTTAGCAACGGACTTTTTTGCCTTTGTGATTACCGCTTTTTGTCCGGCAATCTGCTCAAGTTCCTGTGTTGCAAGCTGTATGCTTTTGGGATTATCTTTAATATCCCCTATTCTCATATTAAGAATTATCTTTTCTAGCTTAGGCACTTGCATAACCGAAGTATAGTTGAAGGTCTTAACCAGAGCGGGAATAATTTCCTCTTTGTATCTGATTTTTAGCCTGTTTACTTCCTTTACTGCGGGTGCGGCTACCTTGGTTTCATCTTTCTTTTTAGCCATCTTTTTAGCCTCCTATTCCTTATCCGCCGGTGTATCGGCTGCGGACGCTTTAGCGGTTTTCTTTGCAGGTGCGGGCTTGGTTTCGTCCGCTTTCTTTGCGGGAGCTTTTACCGTTGCCTCTGCTTTGGGTTCGGTCTTTTTGGCAGGAGCTTTTTTCTCGACGGCAACCTCTGTTTTGGATTCGGCTTTCACCTCTTCTGTCACTTCGGCTTTTGCCTCTGCTTTGGGTTCAGCTTTCACCTCTGCCTCGGGTTGGGCTTTTGCCTCTTCTTTTACTTCCGCTGTTTCCTCTGCGGCGGGCTTAACCCTCTTTCTTACCGTTGCTTTTGTTGTGCCTGTATCTGGGGTTTCTGCCTTTTGTGCCTTGCCCTTTCTGGCGGGAGATGCTTTTTTGGTGATAAGCTCTGCGCCGCACTTTTTGCATATGCGGATTTTCTCGCCGTCCTTTTCGCCTCTGCCTACTCTCGTTGGCTTGCCGCAAGCGGAACAAATTGGCATAACATTACTGATATCCACACTGCCAGGTTGCTCTATAAGCCCGCCTTTATCTGTCGCCTTTCTTGCCTTAACCGCTTTTTTGTTCACGGTATTGAGGTCTTTGCCCTCTACCAACACACGGTGTTTGGCGGCATTTATGGCTATAACTTGGGCGGTCTTACCCTTGTCTTTCCCCGCAATAATCATTACGAAGTCATCTTTTTTAATGCTGTATTTTGCCATTTTATCCTCCTAAAGAACCTCGGGAGCAAGTGAGATTATCTTCATATACTCTTTCTCACGAAGCTCTCTTGCGATTGGCCCAAAGATGCGTGAACCCCGGGGCTGCTTTTGGTTGTCGATAATGACGGCGGCATTGTCGTCAAACTTGATGTGAGTGCCGTCTTTGCGCATTAGGTCTTTGCGTGTCCTAACGATAACCGCTCTTACGATTTCGCCTTTCTTGACACTGCCGCCAGGGGTAGCGCTCTTGACAGAGGCAACTATAACATCACCTATACCGCCGCTCCTCACAAACGAACCGCCCAATACTCGTATGCACATAATTTCTTTTGCGCCGCTGTTATCGGCGACTTTTAGTCTGGATTCAGGTTGTATCATTTTTTAACGCCTCCTACTTAGCCTTTTGTAATATTGATACAAGACGCCAGTTTTTGTCTTTAGATAGACGGCGGGTTTCCATAATTTCCACCTTGTCGCCTATGCCGCACTCGTTGTTTTCGTCGTGTACCTTGAATTTGTTGGTACGGGTGACAAACTTTTTGTAAAGTTTGTGCTTTTTCCTGCTTTCGACCGACACAACAATCGTCTTGTCCATTTTATCGCTAACTACTATACCAATTCTTGTCTTTCTTAAATTTCTTTCCATTTATACCGCCCTCCTACTTGGTTGCCTTTTTAGCGGCTTTGGCTTTTTTGCCCGACTTAGTCGGCTCTTCGGATATACCTAGCTCCCTTTGGCGGAGTACGGTTTTCGCCCTTGCGATATCTCGCCTTGTTTCAACAAGCACCAAAGGGTTGGAAAGCTGATTGGTGGCGTGCTTAAATCTCAAATTGAAAAGCTCCGCCTTAAGCTCGTCAACTTTGTTGGTAAGCTCTTCGTTATTCATTTCAAAAAAGTTTTTAGCTTTCATTATGCGTCACCGCCTTTTTCGGTAATGTCCGATTTTTTGATAAACTTGCATTTTACGGGCAACTTGTGTGCAGCAAGCCTTAGTGCCTCTCTTGCCGTTTCTTCGTCCACACCCGCCATTTCGAACAGTACTCTTTCTCTCTTGACTACTGCCACCCAAAACTCGGGGTTGCCCTTACCGCTACCCATACGGGTTTCGGCGGGTTTCTTAGTGACGGGTTTATGGGGGAATATATTGACCCAAACTTGTCCGCCACGCTTGATATATCTTGTCATTGCGATACGGGCTGCCTCGATTTGGTTGCTTTTTACCCAACCCGGCTCTAACGCCACTAATCCGTATTCGCCATAAGCTATCTTGTTACCACGCATAGCTTTACCGGTCATTCTGCCACGGTGCTGCTTGCGCCTTTTAACTCTTTTAGGCATTAACATATTAGTTGTTACCTCCTTTAGCTCTTTGGAAAACTTCTCCCTTGTATATCCATACCTTTACGCCAATGATGCCATAGGTGGTACGGGCTTCGGCAAAGCCATAATCTATTTCTGCACGGAGGGTGTGCAGAGGTATAGAGCCTTCGTGATAGTGTTCACTTCTTGCTATTTCTGCGCCGTCTAATCTGCCAGATACCATAGTCTTTATACCCTTAGCTCCTGCACGGATTGTTCTGCCCATTGCAAAACGCATAGCACGGCGGAAGGGAGTTCTCTTTTCAAGAGCGGCAGCGATAGACTCGGCAACAAGCTGGCTATCTAAGTCTGGGTTTTTCACCTCGTGTATGTTGACATTGAAAGTCTTTTTTGAACCGACTATCTTTGCAATCTCTTTATTGATAGCGTCAATACCTCTTTTCTTATCGTCTGCGGGTACTTCTGACTTGGGTTCTTCACCCTTTTTGACAGCCCTTTGCAGTTTGCCTATTGCAACACCGGGGCGTCCGCAATAAACATCGATAGTTACGGTATCGGCCGCTCTATTTATGAGTATTTTGGATATTGCCGCATCGTAATAGCTTTTTTTAAGATAAGTTCTAATCTTGTAATCTTCTATGATAAACTTGCCAGCGTCTTTCTTGCTAGCATACCACTTGGAATTCCATGATTCGATAATACCTACTCTTAAACCGTGCGGATTTACTTTTTGACCCATTATCTATGTCCTCCTAATTATTGGCAGCGTCAAGAATGACTGTGATGTGGCTTGTGCGCTTTAGTATTCTGTTGCCTCTGCCCTTTGCCCGTGGCATCATCCGCTTGAGGGTGATGCCTTGCCCTGCAAAGCACTCGCTAATGAATAATTCGTCTTTGTTAAGTCCCAAGTTATGCTCGGCATTAGCCGCTGCGGAATGCACGACCTTTAGAATAGGTGCGCAAGATGACTTGTTTAGCGAATTAAGTAGCGCCACTGCCTCCCCGTAGCCCTTGCCACGAATCACATCAAGAACAGCTCTTACTTTATAAGGTGAGATTCTGATGTTTTTGGCGGTTGCGTGGGGACGATGTTCCTTATTCTCCTGCCTAAGCTTGGATTTTTCTCTTACTCTGGTTGCCATATTATGCCTCCTACTTCCTTGACCCGGAGGTTTTGCTCCCTGCATGTCCACGGAACAACCTCGTTGGTGCAAACTCGCCCAACTTTAAGCCAACCATATCCTCGGTGATATATACCGGAACATGTTTCTTGCCGTCGTGAACAGCAATGGTATGTCCAACAAACTCGGGGAATATTGTCGATGCCCTCGACCAAGTCTTTATCGGTTTTTTCTCGCCTGACGCATTTAATGCCTCAATTTTTTTCATTAGGCTCTCTGCTACAAAGGGCCCTTTCTTTACAGACCTGCTCATCTATAAACCTCCTAATTTATGCGCTTGATGATGAATTTGCCGGTAGTCTTTCTCTTGCGGCGTGTCTTATACCCAAGAGCAGGCTTGCCCCAAGGAGTGACAGGCGCAGACATACCAATGGGCGACTTGCCCTCGCCGCCGCCGTGCGGGTGGTCTACGGGGTTCATAACCGAACCACGAACGGTGGGTCTAACACCCATATGCCGCCTTCTGCCCGCCTTACCTAAGCTGATATTTTCGTGTTCAATATTGCCAACTTGCCCTATTGTTGCTTTGCAGTTGATATTTACATATCTCATTTCGCCAGAGGGCATTCTCAGTGTTGCAAGACTGCCTTCCTTTGCCATCAACTGTGCCGATGTACCCGCCGAACGGGCAATCTGCCCGCCTCTTTTGGGTTGCATCTCTATATTATGCACCATAGTACCCACAGGGATATCGGCAAGCGCCAAAGCGTTGCCCGCTTTGATATCTGCGCCAGTGCCGCTTACTACGGTGTCGCCCACTCCCAGCCCTACCGGGCAGAGAATGTATCTCTTTTCGCCGTCAGCGTAATGCAAAAGTGCGATATTAGCGCTACGGTTGGGGTCGTATTGCACGGATGCGACTTTTGCAGGAATGCCGTCCTTATTGCGCTTAAAGTCTATTATCCTATATTTAACCCTGCCGCCGCCGCCAATATGCCTAACGGTGATTCTTCCGCTGGCATTGCGTCCGCCCGACCTGTTTTTGCTTACCAAAAGGCTCTTTTCGGGAGTTTGCGAAGTTATTTCTGCAAAGTCCGAAACAGACATATTCCTTCTTGCGGGGGAGGTTGGTTTGTATCTTTTAATCGCCATTTATTTTATCCTCCTAAATTACGATAAGCTCTCAAAGAATTCGATGGGCTTGCTGTCGGCAGTAAGTGTTACATATGCCTTTTTATAGGACGGGGTATAGCCCTCGTTCCTGCCCATTCTCTTGAGCTTGCCACGCACTCTAAGTGTGTTTATCTTATCTACTTTTACATCAAAAATGCTTTCTACCGCCGCTTTAACTTGGTTTTTGGTGGCGGTCTTTTTCACTTTGAAAGCATACCTTTTGGACGGAATGCCGTCATAACTCTTTTCGGACAAGATAGGTTTAATTATAATATCATATTGACTCATGTGCGTATACCTCCGTGAGAGTCTTAATGGCGTCTTGGGTGATTATCACTTTGCCCGCACGAACTACTTCATAAACATTGAGGAGCGGAGCATCATAGACTGCCAAATCCTGAATGTTGCGGCTTGCACGGAATACATCGGAGTAATCGCCGTTTAGCACCAAAAGCGTCTTTTTATTTGCGCCCAAAGTATTGAGTATGCCCGCTACCAACTTTGTTTTGGGTTCGGCAAGTTCAAACTTATCCACAACCAAAAAATCACCGTCGCTCAACTTGCGGCTCAGTGCGCTGCGCATAGCTGCCGCCTTCATCTTGCGATTGACCTTTTTAGAAAAATCTCTGGGTTTGGGAGCGAATACCACGCCGCCTTTTGTCCATTGGGGCGCTCTTATGCTACCGTGCCTTGCTCTGCCTGTGCCTTTTTGTCTCCAAGGCTTAGCGCCGCCGCCACGAACTTCGGTTCTTGTCAAAGTACTTTTTGTTCCCTGCCTTTTGTTGGCAAGCTGAGCAACTATCACTTGATGTATTAACGGCTCATTATATTCTTGCCCGAATACCGCTTTAGGTACTTCGATTTTGCCAACTTCCTCGGCTTTTGTATTTACGACTTTAATCTCTATCATATTGGGTTACTCCTTACTTCTTCTTAGCCTGGGCTGCACTCTTAGCGGACGCCTTTTGAGCGTTCTTGGGAGCGGTCTTGCCTGTTCTGGTCGGGTCTCTGAACCACTTGGAGTATTTTTGCCCCTTTACAGCTTGCTTTACAACAACTATCCCATTTTTAGGACCAGGAATTGCGCCAGCAATGAGCAATACATTTCTTTCCGCATCCACCCTAACAATCTCAAGGTTTTGTATGGTGACACGCTCGTTTCCGTACTGACCAGGCAGTTTCTTATTCTTGAATACTCTTGAGGGGGTGGAGTTTGCGCTCATTGCGCCAACGCCCCTATGGTATCCAGAGCCGTGTGCGCTTGGACCTTTGTGCGTGTTCCATCTTTGTATTGTGCCGGTAAAGCCACGACCTCTGGTTGTGCCAACAACATCTACAAAATCGCCCTTAGCAAATATATCACACTTTAGCGTTTGCCCAGCGGCATATGTGCTACTGTTGCTAAAACGGAACTCTTTAAGATGTCTTGCAGGTTTTACGCCCGCAAGCTTGTATTGCCCAAGGGTAGGTTTGTTAAGACGGCTTTCCTTTACCTCTTGAAAACTAACCTTGACGGCATCATAGCCGTCCTTTTCGTTGGTCTTGACTTGAACGATATCGCAAGGTCCTGCCTCAACAACGGTGACGGGAATAAAAGTACCGTCTTCGGCAAATATTTGGCTCATCCCTATTTTTTTACCAATAATAGCTTTTTCCATTATATTAGAGCCTCCTCTTTAAAGTTTGATATGGATATCAACGCCGGCGGGAAGGTCGAGTTTCATCAATGAATCAACCGTGCGTGCCGAACAGTTATAAATATCTATTAGACGCTTGTGGGTACGAAGCTCAAATTGTTCACGGCTATCCTTGTGTTTGTGCGGAGAGCGGAGAATGGTGATGATTTCTTTTTCCGTAGGCAACGGAATCGGACCTGATATGCTTGCACCGGTGCGTACAGCCGCATCAACGATTTTTTCGCAAGAGGCGTCGATTAAGTTGTGGTCATAGGCTTTCAATTTAATTCTAATTTTTTGTCCAGCCATATTTATATGAATCCTCCTAATTGATTGCCAACCCCTTTGCACTACTCCGTGCGTATCGCACCTTTTCTTAAATAAACGGCACATATGCGCCGAAGTACTTTAATGAGTTGGTTGTTAGTCGCCGTTTTTTGCATTACCTCGGGAATTGACTTCACCTTTTGCTAGCGGTTAAGCAATATTCCGTCCCCGGTTGCCGAGTAAGAAAGCGTACCTTCCAAAACGACAGCTTAAATATCATAACAAATCAATTATGGTAAGTCAAACAATTTTTCATACATTTTTTAAAATTTATTCGATATTTTTCACTCTTGCAACTATATGTAGTATTACAAACCAAATTTACCACAATACAAGCATAATTTGCTCACAAAGGGAAGTAAAAGTCGAGTTTTCCCGCAACTCTCTTGCAAATCATTTACAAAGCAAACTATTTTCTATATAATAATGTTATTAAGAAACAAATATATTAATATGTGCAGCGTATCGCTTTCAAGTTACAAGCCAATCATAACCTAAATATGGTTTTAATAAAATTAGTATATATCACAAGTGTTCTCCACGGGAGGTATAATAATGAAAAAGTTTATCGGAAAGGATTTTCTCCTCACCAACTCTTGCTCCATCAAGATTTATAACGCTATACAAAATCTCCCTATCATAGACTACCACTGCCACTTAGAAGCCAAAGATATTTACGAAAACACCCCCTTTACATCCCTTACCGATGCTTGGCTCTCGGGCGACCACTATAAGTGGAGAGCTATGCGCTATATGGGCATAGACGAAGCGCTAATTACAGGGAGCGACACCCTAGATTACGATAAATTTGTAGCTTGGGCTACGGTTTTACCCGTTTTAGCGGGAAATCCATTGTATCATTTTTCTCACCTGGAGTTAAAGAGATACTTTAATATAAATGAGCCGCTCACCCCAGAAAATGCTGAACACATATATAAATTAGCGGGCGACAAACTCAAAACCCTTACCCCCAGAAAGATAATTGAGCAGTCGGGAGTTGAGCTTATTGCCACGACCAACGACCCAATGGAGAGTTTGGATTATCACAAACTATTGGCGCTAGACACAACATTCAAGGTTAAGGTTTTGCCCGCATTCCGCCCAGACAAGTTTTTGAACATTGAAAAAAGCGATTTTGTTAACTATATAAAAACCGCCGCCGAAACAGCGAACAAAGAAATTATAGATATCAACGATATTAAAGATTTGTTAATTGAAAGGCTAAACCACTTTACTGCATTGGGCGCATTTGCATCCGACCACGGTTTGGAGTGGATACCTTTTGTTGCAGATAATAAGACGATTGCTGCTTTGGCGGCAAAAAAGGCAATAAAGGGCGAACCGCTTTCCCGTCTGGAAATTGACAGTTATAAAACACATCTGCTGCAATTTCTTGCCGCTGAATACAAAAAGCGTGATATTGTAATGGAAATACATTTTGGTACGGCACGGGATAATAGCGATACCGCCCACAGAACTTTGGGAGCAGATAGCGGCTTTGACTCTATGCACTCACGAACTGGTTCGGATAACATTGTTTCTTTGTTAAACTCAATTGAACGGCTTGGCAACCTGCCAAAAACTTTGCTATTTTCCCTCAATCCCGCCGATAATCCGATAATCGTATCCGCCGCAGGCAGTTTTCAAGCAGCAGGAATTAAAGGGCGGGTGCAACAAGGCGCAGCTTGGTGGCTAAATGACCACTTCCACGGTATGGACGAACACCTAAAAAATTACGCAGCCCTCGCTCCCCTCGATAGCTTTGTCGGAATGTTGACCGACAGCCGAAGTTTCCTATCCTACACTCGGCACGAATATTTCCGCCGCATCCTCGCCGACTATCTTGGCAAGCTTTTATATAATGGGGAATATGCCGATATTGATTATTTGATAAAAATCGCAAAAAATATAGCCTATTATAATGCCGCAGAATACTTTGAGTTAAAAAATAAAGCATAAACTGCAACTTTGATTATTGATTACCTATATTTAATGTGATATAATACTTAATAAATAGGAGGAAATATGCCGGAATTGATTTTAGCGCTTTCTATTGCTGCAATTATAATTGGAATTTTACTTTTGTATTTTATACCGTCCATATATGTTATGTTAAAAATAATGCATCCCAAAAAGCGTGATTTTGACACGCTCTTGGCATACGAAGTTGCCGAAAAAAACTACGACCCAAAATGGTTAGATATCCTCTTTGAAGAAAAACGCATCACATCTACTTTTGGCTATGAACTATACGCAAGACTTTACAAAAACCCCACCCCCACCAACAAATTTATGATAGCGCTGCACGGGCATAACTCAAGCGGTATGGGTATGCTAAAATATCTAGATATTTTTCTAGATGCGGGCTATAATGTCTTTATTCCCGACCATCGTTATAGCGGCAACTCGGGAGGCGGCTCTATCACATTCGGACATTACGAAAAGCACGATACCGTAAGTTGGATAGACCTACTCCAAAAAGAATATCCAAATGCTATCTTTGCAATATTTGGCGAATCTATGGGTGCGGCAACGGGTATGTTGGTTACAGCAACGGACAAGCGCATTAACTTTCTCATAGAATATTGCGGCTATGCCAATTTTAAGGAATTATCCACAAGCCACATCAAACCGCCCCTCTTATACAATATTTTTGAACTTGGCTTTAAAATAGTTGCAAGGATACTATTCAAAGTTAAGTTTAAAGAAACTGATGCCGCAAAAGCTATGGCGCAAATCTCCGTACCTGTTCTCATTATGCACAGCGAGGCGGACCTTACCACGGGTATCAACAATGCGCATATGTTGGCAAAGGTTAACCCCTCTGCAAAGGTGCTATACTTTAAGGACACCCACCATGCCCGCTCGCTTATGAAATACCCCGAGTTGTTCACCCAAACAGTTAAAGACTTTATTATCGAATCCGAGAAAAAAATGAATATCGCTTGATGCGCTTTTCCAAGTCGCATAAATAAAATTAGGAGGTCAATATGTCAAATTTAGCAATTGTATTTACCGTGCTTTCCGTGCTTTTTGCAGTAGTCTTTATGGTGATAAGGGTGAAAAAAGCTCCCATTTACGGGTTGCTTTCCAAAACCTTTGCATCTATGGTCTTTGTCGCTATGGGTGTGGTGGGAGTGTTAGAGGGCTATAATTTCTCTCTTGGCGTTAAGCTGCTGCCCTTTGGTGCGGCGCTAATTCCGCTAGGGCTTGCCTACGGTATGGTTGGCGACATTGTTTTAGACTTGAAACGGGCGCACAGCGAACACGAGGAAAAATACCTTTGGTCAGGAATGACCGCCTTTATTTTGGGACACATCGTATACCTTGCCGCCGTTATACTTAGCGCAAAAGATATGGGAATCACCGATATTTGGCTGCCCGCAGTAGTTTCTGCCGCAATAGCTGTTTTGGTTACCCCTGTCGTTATGATTCTAGCCGTGCGTGTAATGAAAGCTAACTTTGGCAAGTTTTTTGGCATCTCCGCTTTTTATGCGGCATTCCTTGTGTTTTTCTCCGCATTCACGCTATGGCTAACAATACTCGACAAAAGATTTTTACTGCTCAACATGGGTATGATAGCATTCCTGCTTTCCGACCTCGTTCTTTGCCCAATGTATTTTGTAGAGGGCAAAAAAGAGGATAAGTTGCTAGTCGTGGTCAACCACTCTTTGTACTATGGAGCGCAAATACTCATTGCCGCTTGGCTGTTTGTAATTGTATAAATAGCCAACCCCCACATTACCACTCTAAAACAACCGCAAATTCTTGCGGTTGTTTGTGTTAGCGGTATATTACATAAAGCCCTCTGTCTTAGCTA
Organism: Clostridia bacterium; assembly: GCA_041654915.1. Classification (GTDB taxonomy): domain Bacteria; phylum Bacillota; class Clostridia; order Christensenellales; family DTU072; genus JBAZCO01. The sequence goes on from JBAZCO010000035.1 coordinate 12,719, forward strand.
CTTTGCTATCTCCCTCAACTTCACCAAATCATTTATTGTAATTTTATCCTTCCAAAAATCTATTATTCCCTCATCACGCATACGCATCATCTCCCGTGACATTGACGGGCGGGACACATTCAAATATTCTGCCATTTCGTTGCGGTTTATGCCAAGCTCCACATTCAAAACACCCGTTTCCAAATGTTTATCATATATAAGTTTGGCGATTTTGTGGCGCATACTCTTTATGATAAGGTATTCACTATCCTTACCTATTGCAATAATTTTTTCGGCAAGCGTTGCCAAAATATTTTCCATAAGCTTTTTGCGATAGGGACTGTCACCCATATTAAGTATATGCTCTGTTGGCAAGTACAGCACCGCCGCATCCTCTGCCGCAACATAGGATGCTCTAATCAACTTGTCCTTTAAAAAAACCTCTGTATCGCCAAACATATCCCCGCCCAAAAGTGTGCCTTGCGCCTCTCTTGCTCCATCGCTCTTAACAATAAATTTAACCAATGTTCCTGACAATAGGATACCAATCTCCTCAATTTGAGTACCTTGAGCGGCAACTATCATCCCTCTTGAAAATTTTACAATTCTCCCTTTAAGGTTGTCGAACAGTACATTTATTTCCTTATCCTCAAAGTTTTCAAAAAGCCGATTTTTCTTTATCAGTCTTAATATTTTCATCTTTAGCTCCTTAATCTTATGCAAGGCGTTTGTAGCTATGGCAACAAACCCTTTTTATTATACTACTAAATAATCGCATTTGCAAGACATTTTTAGCCTTATATGCTACAATATCAATAAGGAGCAAGAATGATATGGATACCGTTAAGACATTAAAGAAGTTTAATGCTGCAATAGACGCTTTTTTTTCATCTCGGTTAATCATTGTAGAGGGTACAATACGGAGTTATTTGGAGTTAGTTGCCGATGAATCGGAACTATTAAGAATTATAAGTGAGTCTGCCAAAAACAATGCCTACGCTTTGGAGTACAAAAAGGCTGTATCTCGTGACGGAGTTGGCGGTTTTTTAACCATTCCATCCAACCGCCGTCAATTAATCACACTTGTAACAGGGCTTTTGTATGAGTTTGATGCCAAAACTCTATCTGTTATAGATTTTGTTACTAGGTTTTTCCCCGCAGAAACCAGCCACGAATCTTATCGGCTATTTTGCGAAAAGGTGATTATGCCGTATGCGGATGCTTTTAGATATATGCTAGAGGGTGAGCCACGGGAGCTTAGCGAGGCGATTGCCGAAGAACTTGCCATTATTCCCTATCCCGACAAGGCAAAAGAGGACACGGACTTTTGGCTGTACTCCCTACTAGATATTGTTGTTGGCGACAACTCCTCTACAGAGGAAAACAGGCGGGAATATGTGGCAATGATAAAGGGATTATTATATGTGTCCGAAACCCGAAACCCTATGTTAATCAAAACTGTATGGATAGGTTTAAAGAACACTTTGGGATTCCGAAAACCCTTTATGAGGGAGCTAAAAGAGATAGAAATGATACTAAAGAGTTATGGGGTAATTGACTGACAAATGTTTTTATTTAGCCTAGAAACCGTTGCCCTGCTCCTTGCTATGGCAGTGCCGGGATTTATAATTGCAAAGACCAAACTTATTAACAATGCGCAAGCAATCAATGTTATTTCCGTCCTGCTCCTCTATGTTTGCCAACCTTTTGTAACCATACATTCTTTTTTAAATACCAATTCCAACCAAACAATACTTATCAATGTGGGTTTGATACTTGTAATCACCATACTTCTTTACACAATTTTAATTTTTATTGGGCGTGCTGTATTTAGTTTTAAAAAAGCACTCCCAGCTCGTGGCACGCTTGCATATGCAAGCTCTCTTGGCAATGCGGGATATATGTGCATTCCCTTT
>JBAZCO010000036.1:0-14312 GCA_041654915.1 Clostridia bacterium
TTTGGCACCTCGATGTCGGCTCGTCACATCCTGGGGCTGGAGCAGGTCCCAAGGGTTCGGCTGTTCGCCGATTAAAGTGGCACGCGAGCTGGGTTCAGAACGTCGTGAGACAGTTCGGTCCCTATCCATCGTGGGCGTAGGATATTTGAGAGGATCTGTCCCTAGTACGAGAGGACCAGGATGGACATACCTATCGTGCATCAGTTGTCATGCCAATGGCACAGCTGGGTAGCGAAGTATGGAATAGATAAACGCTGAAAGCATCTAAGCGTGAAACTAACCTCAAGATGAGATATCCCATACCGAAAGGTAGTAAGACCCCTTGAAGACTACAAGGTAGATAGGTCGGGTGTGTAAGCACAGTAATGTGTTAAGCTGACCGATACTAATAGGTCGAGGGCTTAATCAAAAGCAATATTGATAAAGCGTTGATTAAAGCTATATGATAATACAACAAAAGAACGAATACGGTTCTGCCCTTAAAAAAGTATTTATGCAGTTGTGAATGTGCGGTAAAAAAACCAAACAACACCAATAGTCAAGCACAAACCACACACATTCAACAATTTCCGGTGGCGATGGCGAAGGGGAACCACCTGTTCCCATCCCGAACACAGAAGTTAAGCCCTTCAGCGCCGACAATACTTGGTTGGAGACGACCCGGGAACATAGGTCGCCGCCGGATTTTTATAAAAAAACAACGAGGTTGCTAATTTAAGCTAAACCTCGTTTTTTTATTGTATTTATAATTATTGCTTTGTTAGTTTAGTAATCTTTTTTGCCAATAAGGTAGTCGATACTTACTTCAAACATATTTGCAAGCTGCAAAAGCACATCATAATTGGGTTGGTTTCTCCCCACCTCCCAACCCGAAACGGCGGACTTGCTAACATTTAACTCCTTAGCCAAATCTTGTTGGAGTAGCCCTTTTTCCCGTCGCAACTCTTTTAATCTTTCTTTAAATAAATTTTTCATAGCATATTAATAGTCGGTTTTTCCCAAAAGGTAATCTAAGGTGACACCAAAATATAGCGATATCTTGATTAGCATATCAAAGTCGCATTCTCTTTCTCCACGCTCCCAATAGGAAATAGTTCGCTCCGACACGCCAAGCTCACGGCTAAGCTCTCTTTGGGTAAGGGCTTGCTCTTGCCTTAATTCATACAGTCTTTTAGCAAAATTATTTCTCATAGTTAAATTATTGAACAAAATGTTCTAAAACACTTGACTAAGAACAAAATGTTCTGTAAAATTAAGAAAAATACTAAAGAAAAGTTAATATCTGGGAGGAATAAATGGAGAAAGAGATGCTCTACACTATTGGGGAAACATTGCTGGTGGAGATTGACGAAATAGAATATATTACTTACCCCCAAGAGGATACAATAAAGATTCAAATGAAGGACGATAAGGTTTATATACTATCGTTAGCGATAGCTGACTGAAGTGCAAGTTGCTTAAAAAAACATACCCTAACGCTTTAATAAAATTGGCAAAAAACCAAAAGCAAAAGAGCGGTTATTCATTTTTATATTTTTCAATAAGCGCTAAGTATTCTTCAAAGCGGTGTTTGCGAATTGGCATTGGACGGTGATTGTCAAAAAAAAGCAACATCACAGGCTTGATACCGTTATATTCATCTAAAAATTTATATTCGGCAAGGTGCCCGTCCCGAATAAGATTTTTAATTTTTGCGTGGTAATTATAGTACATCTTTATTTAGTATGAGCTTTTTTAGCAGCTATACTATTCTAAGCTTGATTGGCAATATATAAAGCACGAAATCCCATAATTATGCGATATTTTATAGAGATTTATGACCATTGTCTATTTTATGCCCCATTTTGTTTTACAAAGCTTTATTTTTAGAATATAATAATATTTGCCGAACTAAGGATACTATCCTATATATATAAGAGGAGAAAGACCCATGTCTATAATGCTGAGCGAATTTTTGACAGCGCCCGCCGTCATAAGAGAGGTTGTAAATGCCAATAAAAAAGTTATTGCGGATATTGCCAAAGATTTCAAGGAGAGAGGTCTTACCAACATCACAACGGTTGCTCGTGGCACTAGCGACAATGCCGCCACTTACTTTAAATATATTGTAGAAGTCATAGGGGGAATTATGGTTTCCAAGTTCACCCCGTCTATTACTACCGTCTATAATTCCTCTGTTAACCTTAAAGATAATATGGTTATAGCTGTTTCTCAAAGCGGTATGTCCACCGATACACTTATGGTTGTAGAGGGAGCAAAGGCAACAGGAGCGCTCACAGTTGGGATAACCAATAACCCCGAGTCGCCTTTGGCAAAACTTTGCCATTACCACATAAATCTAATGGCGGGCGAGGAGAGAAGTGTTGCCGCTACCAAAACTTTTTTGGCGCAACTTACAGTAATGTATATGCTTGCAAACGCTCTCAGCCGTTCCACGGCAAAAATGAATATATCCGAGATTCCGCCAATGCTAGAAACTTTTATTGAGGAATCCAAAAATGACCTAAGCGCATTTGCCGAGCAAACAAAGAACTTAAACAACTATATAATTTTAACAAGAGGCTTGCTGCAAAGCATAGCGAGTGAACTTTCCCTTAAAATGATGGAAAACGCATATCGTTTTTCCCGTCCTTTCTCTACTTGTGACTTTATGCACGGACCTATTGCGTTGGTGGAGGAGGGTACAAAGGTAATTATGCTTGCTCCCAACTCGGAATTTTCGCAAGAATTTATAAATATGGCAACAAGGCTGTCACTTCTTGGTGCAGAAATTATTGCATTTACCGATATCAAAGAGGTAGCCGATATTGCACAGATATCCTTCCGTATGCCCGCCTGCCGTGGTATGGAAACTCCCTTTATTTATACAATGGCTGTTGAGCTTTATGCCGCATATACAGCGGAGGCTTTGGGTATATCCGCCCCCCGCAATATGAATAAAGTTACAATTACAAAATAAAAGATAATTACTATTATAAAAAGCTATTGCCACAAAACCTTATTGTAACAGTAAGGTTTTTTGTTTGTCTAATCAACTAATCTCTTGCCCAAACTAGGTGTTGACGAAGATAGTTAATATTGTTATAATATATTTATGGAGTAGGTGTTTTACAAACTTTTGTCTGCTATTCAAGGAGATTTAAGCAAAATGATGTATTGTAAATATTGCGGCAAAGAGGTCGAGTCCGATGCGATGGTATGCGTCCATTGCGGGCGGTCGCTAAAAGAGTGCGAAGATTCAATAGAGGATAGCGGACACTTCGGTTGGGGTGTGTTGGGGTTTTTTGTTCCCCTAGCAGGCTTGATACTCTATATACTTTGGCGGACAGAGAAACCCAAAAACTCAACTGCGGCGGGGAGAGGCGCACTTATTAGCGCTTGCTTTATTGTCGGACTGTTTATACTATCTATTCTTGTAGTGGTAATCATATTTGCGTCCGCCGCCACTTCTCAAGGCGTTTTTTCCAAGCTAATTTATTCGCTGCCAAGCAATTTTGGGCATCTCAAATTGGCTTAAATATTATTAATATTCCTTAGGTTGTTATTTTCAACCTTGCAAGAACCGCATAGTGGTCGGAAGTGTATCTATCGTTTACCTTCTCATCCAAGATGCGGTATTCTAATGCGTCAAACAAAAAGGGAGATACAAAGCAAAAGTCAATTGCATCATCACGGTCCGGCTCTTTGCCGTATGCGTTATAGGTAGTTCCCGCCATAGTTACTGTTGCCGTATATTTTATATCGTCCAATAGGGCGGCAACAATAGTATAGTTTGGGTCGCTTTCCTCAAAGTTAAAGTCGCCGGTAAATATCACGGGATATTCCGAGTTGAGAATTTTATTTAATATTAAGCCCATCCCTTTAGCCCTTGCCTCCTCACCCTTATGGTCAAGATGAGTGTTATAATGCACAAACAGCTCCCCCGTCTTTTTATCCTTGAACAGCGCATAAACGGCTATGCGCTTATGACTGCCGTCCCAACCCTTAGAGGACTTTTCGGGAGTTTCCGAAAGCCAAAAAATTTCGCTTTCAACAACTTCAAGCCTATCCTCACGGTAAAAAATATACACGCCCTCGCCCGCTTTTTCTGTTTTGTTGCGACTTCTGCCAACATAAGCATAGCCGTGCAGATGCCTTTCTAAGTAAGTGAGTTGCACCCCCTTTACTTCTTGCATACCTATAATATCGGGAGAGTAGTTATATATATGTTCAACAAGCGCCTCTTTGCGGTAGTTCCACCTGTCTTGCTTGTGGGTGAACGGCTGTCTGGAGCGAATGTTATACGAAAGCACCACAAGCTCATCCGTGTTGCGCTCCTCAAGCACGAAGTCGTGCCCTCCCGTGCAGGCGGTGAGCATTAATCCTAACATAACAGCAACTAAGGATATTGAGGCGATAAGCATAACTTTTCTTTTATATTTTGTAAACATCTCGTTCTCCCTTCAAGGCGAAATAAATTGTGCAACTTTGCAAGTCAATTTTATTATACTACTTATCCGACTTTTGTCAATATTAAAAATATATATGATATTATATATAAAAGGGCTGCTGCCTTAAAAAGCGAGAGGAGCAACTATGATTTATACAATAAAAAACAGCAAACTAACAGTCAAGATAGATGATTTGGGCGCAGAACTTAGCTCAATACTTGGGCTAGACGGCACAGAGTATCTTTGGCAGGGCGACCCAACCTATTGGAAAGGGCGAGCCTACAATCTTTTTCCAATAGTCGGACGGCTACCCAATGGCAAATACCTGTACGAGGGAGAAGTTTATCATATGCTGCATCACGGGTTTGTAAGAAACTCAGTGCTGCAAGCGATAAGTTTATCCCAAAGCGAGGTGGAGTTTGTCCTTAGAGAGAATGAGCAAACTTCAAAAGAATATCCTTTTAAGTTTGAATACCGCATAAAATATTCACTGGATGAAAATCGCTTGAATATTGATGTGCAAGTGATAAATACAGGGGAAAAAGACCTAATTTTTGCGGTGGGCGGTCATCCGGGCTTTAATGTGCCAATAGGGGGAGCGGGGAAGTTTGAGGACTATTATTTGGAGTTTGACGCCAAAGCCCGTCCTAAAAAGATATCATTAAGCCCCCTTGGATTAACAACGGATAAAGTGGAAAACTTTGCTCTTGAGCAGGGCAATAGGTTGTTTTTAAGGCACGATTTGTTTGACAATGATGCGATATGCTTGAAAGATATGGGGCAGGCTGTGACAATCAAGTCCGACAATGCAAGGCGGGCTATCAAAGTGACATATCCCCAAATGCGTTACTTAGGAGTATGGCACGCTCCTCAAAAGCCCGCCCCGTACATTTGCATTGAGCCGTGGTCAAGTATGCCGTCTATGGACGGCGTTACAGAGGACCTGACGACCAAGTTAGATATGGAAAAGCTGCCTCCCGAGGGTAAATATAGCAACATTTATTCAATAGAGATAATTGAATAGTTTAATAATGAAAATGCGACTAACGGCGAGCCAAACGACTTCGCAAAGGGACAATAAGCACAACACAGGCAACTATCTTTAAGATATCCAATAATACAAATGGATAGACAGCGGCGCTAAGCGCACCCTTAAAAGTCATACCCAAAAGACGGGCAAGGTAAAGTGTGCCTATTAGGTAGCATATAAAAAGAGCGATAATTAGCACGATAAATGCAAATGCAGGGAACACATACTTTTTTACTTTGGTATTTTCGGGGTTGAATAGGCGGGTGAATAGGTCAACGGACACGGATATAAAGAGCGCCGCAATAGGGTAAGAAAAAAGAAAGCCTCCCGTTGCGCCCACTATTATCCCAAGACCGCCTCGTCCGCCACTGAATATGGGCAGTCCAATTGCCCCCAAGCCAAGGTAAACAAGTAGCGAAAAAAATGCGGAACGGGGGTTTAGCAGCAAACCCGTGATAAACACCGCCATTATGCCAAAGGATATGGGTACGGGAGAGAGGGGAATATAAAAGGAGATTTGCGACAGCAACGCAGTAACTGCGGCAAACAAACCTATTAGGGCAATCTCTTTGGTACGGTTTCTTGTTCGGGCTTTCATAAAATTAAACTTATTTCTCCAGAGCGTAGCGTTTGCTCCTCGCCCTCACTTGTTGTGACAAGGAGGGATGCATTAGCATCTATGCCACGCACGATTGCAGGATAAACAGACCTAAAGTTGTTTATCATCACTTTTTTGCCAATAATAAATAGCCTATCACGATATTCATCGATAATTTGTTTTCTTTTACTCTCCTCACCAAGCGCAAAGTATATTTTTTCAAACTCGTTAATAAGTGCGGCGGCAAGAGGCTCACGCAAGCCTTTCTTTCCCGAAATCTGATATAGCGAAGTTGCAATGCCTAGAACATCTTTTGCAACTTTTCCCGTGTTTATGCCAATGCCAACCACCACACTCTCTATGCGGTTAAGTTCGGCCGAAAAGGTTGCCTCGGTTAAAATACCGCACAATTTTTTGTCATTATAAAATATATCATTTACCCATTTAATGCTTGTTTGGATACCCAAAAGTAAATTAATAGCACGACAAACCGCCACAGCTGCGCAAACGGTCACAAGTTGAATCTCGGCGGTGGATATCGATGGCTTTAATAAAAAACTAATATATAACCCCTCTCTGTTTGGGGAGTGAAATTTGCGCCCCATTCGCCCCCTGCCCTCTGTTTGGCAATCGGCTATCACAGTATAGCCCTCGGGCAATGAAGGCAAGTCCAATCCCTTTAGATAGCTATTTGTAGAGGTAATGCTGCTTAAAAGCTCTATCCTTTTTGCAAAGACCTTTGCCGTTAGGCAAGACTCAATGCCTTCAATAGTTAATACATCGTTGTCGTCACTAAGGGTATACCCGCTATTTTTATGGGTGGCAATAATATAGCCTTCCTCTTGGAGCGCTTTAATATTTTTCCATATTGCCGTGCGGGAAACATTAAAATATTCCGCCATTTCGCCGCCTGTCACGATATTGCCTTTGCTAGCATATAGATATTTGAGTATTTTGTTCTTTAGCATAATACAGATTATAGCACATCATACCCAAAGTGTAAACCAAAAACATTATTCAAGTTAACAATATTTTTATCTTTTCAAGATAATCTGTAAATTCTTTGCAAAAAAATACAAGAAAAAAGAAATTTCACCGAACTTTTTTGTTGTTTCGAGCCACTTATATAGTAGAAGTAAAAAAACCGACCGCAATAACTTAAAAAGAATATTGGACTATTGACTTTTGTGCGAAATAAGCTAAAATGGAAGTAACAAAGGGGTGTTAAATAAAAAGATTGTTGTTGATGTGTTTTTTAGGGGGTTCTTACTACCTGTTTAGCACCCACACAGCCCAAACTACATAGTGTGAGGTGATGTGCAAAAAATAAAGCGTGAAGTATTTATTGCAAAAGTCCTTTTTTTGGGGCAATACGCTTTTTTAGTAAAAGGCAAAATTATATTAAATGTTGATATAAGGAGGTAAAAATGCTAAAAAAATTAACTGTTTTTTGTGTAATATTTGTATTATTGTTTTCTGTTGTGGGCTTAGCGGCTTGCAACAACGGTGACGAACTTGCAGAATATAAAACCCAAGCAATAGAGAGCCTAGAAGCTTATGCTGACCAGTCCAATTATTCGGAGGAAAACTGGACGATTGTGCTTGGGTTAATGGATGGCGGCAAAGTTGCAATCGACGAGGCGGCGGACAAAGATGGCGTTGATAATGCTGTGTCGACGACAAAAACGACAATTAACAGTATCCCAACAAAGGAGGAGGTTGGAATGGAGGTGGAGGTGAAAGGTAAAATTCTGCAAGACTACTATAATTTATTAAATAGCGACGATATTACATTGCAAGATGTCTATATCCGTAGATTTTATGGCGTTTATAATGACAGTTTTGCCGTAATTATGGCAATATATGGCATTGACCCTCCGCCCGCAGTAGACGAAATTATGGTTAGTGGATTGGAGTTTACATTCAACACAGGATACCATATCAAGATATGGAATGACGGTGACTTTTATAGTTTACAGGATGCTTTCGACGAGAGCTTCATAACTTTAGAGGACTTAGAAACAATATGCGAACTGCACAATGTAGCAGGTCTTTAATTCGTAAAAAACATAAAAAAGAGGTAAAAAAGATGAAGAACACATTCGCAAAGAAAAGATTTCCACTCATTGTCATAGTTTTATCGTTGTTTTTAGCGATGACGCTAGTGCTTCTACTGCCAAAGGGCATAGAGGTGTTTGCTCAAGCGGGCGACGACTTCACCGCCGAGAATTGGGAAACAATAAAAACGATTGTGGAAAACGGCAAAACTACTATTAACGCTGCCGACAGTAAAGATGCCGTTGATGTAGCAAAAACAGAGACAATGAGCGAGATTGACGGGGTGGGGAAGGAGGTAGATATGAAGGCATTTTACACTTTGCAAGAGGCATATGATAACGGGTGGCTCACAGTTGAAGACTTGGAGAAAATAGCCTCATACAATAACGATGATTCTCTGCCTGTATATCCAGAGAAATTGAGCGATGAAACTATAGAACAAATCAAGCGATATTTCGAGCATTTTGACAATTGTATGAATAAGGAGCATGATGTGCAAATCATCTATTATGGCACCTATAATGAATATGTGGCTGTGTTGATACATTGTGAAATTGCATATACTGGTATTCTTTTTGGAGAAATAGTTGCAGGCGTCCAATTTCATTACTGTAGTCCAGAAAGTATTCTAATTTACAAATTAAATTAAAAATGGAGGAAAAACCATGAAAAGATTGATTTTGAAAAACAAAGGGAGATTTATATCATGACGGTAATAAAAAGAAAATAAATATAAGAAAAATAAAATTTTACCGAACTTTTTTGTTGTTTCTAGCCACTTATATAGTAGAAGTAAAAAAACCGACCGCAATAACTTAAAAGAATATTGTGCTATTGACTTTTGTGCGAAATAAACTAAAATGGAAGTAACAAAGGGGTGTTAAATAAAAAGATTGTTGTTGATGTGTTTTTTTAGGGGGTTCTTACTACCCGTTTAGCACCCACACAGCCCAAACTCCATAGTGTGTTGTAGGAGGTGATGTGCAAAAAAATAAAACGTGAAGTATTATTGCAAAAGTCCTTTTTGGGGAGCAGTGCGCTTTTTTAGTAAGGCAAAAATCATTTTAAATATTGATATAAGGAGGTAAAAATGCTAAAAAAATTAACTATTTTTTGTGTAATATTTGTATTATTGTTTTCTGTTGTGGGCTTAGCGGCTTGCAATAACGATGACGAGCTTGCAGATTATAAAACCCAAGCAATAGCGAGCCTTGAAGCTTATGCTGAAAGCAAAGGGCAAGACAACTATACCACCGAGAATTGGGAAACAATAAAAACGATTGTGGAAAACGGCAAAACTACTATTAATGCCTCCGAAAGCAAAGAGACTGTTGATACAGCAAAGGCAGAGGCAATGAGCGAGATTGACGGGGTGAGAAAGGAGTGGGAAATAATGACATTTAATGCTGTGATGTATGGGAATCCTCATACTGTTAAAACATGGTTGCATGACGATTTCTATGAGGAATTTTTGACATTTGGCGCTTGGTCTTATATTCAAGAATCTTATATTGAGGATGAAAAGTTACCTAAAGAAAGAATCCTGATAATCAACAGCCAAGAGAAATTTGAATTGGTATTCAAAGAGTTTCCATTAGAAGTAGATTTTAATAGCAAAATAATAATTATGTACGGCATTACCACAGCTTCTGGAAGTGAAATTGTTCTTAAAGATGTAATTATTGGTGAATCGCTGGTAATAAAATATGGCTTTCCTATTATATCTAATAAAAAGCCACATCCACCAGATGCGTCAAAGCCGCTTACTAAGTGGGCTGTAGTTTTAATGGATAAAGTTGATATTACCTCAGTAATATTTGAGCAGTAAAAATTGTTAAAATAAAGATATGGAGGGATTTGTTTATGGTTAATAAATTGCTGGCTTTGGGAATAGCACTTGCAATGCTGTTTTCGGTATTTGCGCTTACGGGGTGCGAAAAGGAGGATGAGGAAATGAAAGAAATGACTTCAATACATTTTTATACGACTGAAAGTTTTATGCCTTGGCAAGACCACAAATATTATGACTTTGTCGCAATGACTTATTCAACTAAAAGAATAGTAGACGAAAGTTATGATACTTGGGAAGGGGAACGTGAGGAGTATTCTGTTAAGGCGACTTTCACGGAGGAACAAGCAAAAGCATTTTTCAAGAGTGTTAGGGGAAATGGTATTTTTGATTTAGAGGAAAATTATCACGATGATGATTTGCTTGATGGTTGGGACTGGCGATTGATAATAACTTTTGCCGACGAAACCACTTTTGAGAGCGGAGGGTATGTGAAATATCCCGAGCAGGAAGAAACAATAAACGAAGCGTTTTTATCGCTAACAGGATACAGGTTATTTACTTCCCTTTGGGAGGACGCTAACCCAAATTAAAAACTAGCGTAAAAGTTCGTGCAAAAAACACGCAAAATCCACTTTCACTGCTATTTGCGCCGTTGATAAGCGACCTCTTCAGCGGAAGTTACCCTGCGATAATGGCGGAGGTTGTTGTTGCAGATGTAACATTCGTTTATAGCAGCGGTAACAGGATTATTATTTGGAAGCAAGCGTAAAAAAAATACAAAACAAATAAACACAAAAGGAAATTTATATCATGACAGTAACAAAAAGAAAAATAAATATAAGAAAAATAAAATTTCACCGAACTTTTTTGTTGTTTCGAGCCACTTATATAGTAGGAGAAATAAATATTGTGAATATAAAAAAATTAAAATGATTGAAATTGTCGTATTTTGTATTTAATATTGACATTTGTGCGAAATAAGCTAAAATGGAAGTAACAAAGGGGTGTTAAATAAAAATATTGTTTGTTTTTTCTCTTAGAGTTCTTACTACCCGTTTAGCCCCGCACAATCCAAACTCCATAGTGTGAGGTGATGTGCAAATAAATAAAGCGTGAAGTATTAATTGCAAAAGTCCTTTTTTGGGGAGCAATACGCTTTTTTAGTAAAAGGCAAAATCATTTTAAATATTGATATAAGGAGGTAAAAATGCTAAAAAAATTAACTATTTTTTGTGTAATGTTTTTGTTGCTATTTTCTATTATAGGCTTAGCGGCTTGCAATAACGGTGACGAGCTTGCAGACTATAAAACCCAAGCAATAGAGAGCCTAGAAGCTTATGCCAAAAGCAAAGGGCAAGACAACTACACCGCCGAGAATTGGGAAACAATAAAAACGATTGTGGAAAACGGAAAAACTACTATTAACACCGCCGAAAGCAAAGAGGCTGTGGATACAGCAAAGGCAGAGGCAATGACTGCGATTATGACAATAGATGAGGTGACGAAAAAGGAGAAGGACGTAATGTATACTTTATTGGAAAGTAGCAATTGTTGCCCGCCATTTGAACAATCGAGTTCATACTGGGACAACATTGCCCCAAGCGCAGTTGCTTATGAGGAAGCAATAATTTACTTCACGACAGCTACGGGAGAATATACCGATGATTTTGGAGGCGTATTTGTTGACGAAAATGGATTGCACAATATTTGCGTTGTTGGGAACCGCAAGCCCGTAATATCCGACTACTTGATTTACAAGCAGGTTGAAAATTCTTTTAATTTTTTAAAGAGCATTTTCGTTGGGTTAGAAAGCGAATCACAACAGTTTTCTGTTTGGCAAGTGTCCGTTTGCGAGGTTTGCAACGGGGTCATAATTTGCTTGGAAAGCGAAAGTAAAATACCGTTGCTTATCGAATATCTAAAAACAAACAGCTTGTTTAAAAAAGGCACGCTAAACATATTTGTTGGGGAAAATCAAATTGTTCCCAATTAAAACACAGACAAAAAAATAATGTTAAAGGAGAAATATGAAAATGAAAAAGAAACTATTATCACTCGTAATTTTAGCAGTAGTGGTATGTTTGAGCATATCCTAGGCACGGGAGTTTTTACCGCTTCGGCGGCAGAAATCATAAGTACAGAGAACTAACAAGTGTGTTGACCCGAGCATCTTGGACAGACACCGACACTCTAACATATACAATTGAAAAGCGTGAACCCTCTTGCATTGCCGAAGGCACGCTGATAACTCTGGCTGACGGCAGTCAAGTTGCGGTTGAGGACTTGACAGGCAATGAGCAACTGCTTGTTTGGAATCACTATACAGGTCAGTTTGATACTGCACCAATACTGTTTATTGACAGCGACCCATTGGCAGAGTATGAAATCACCCATCTGTATTTTTCGGACGGCTCTGATGTTAAGGTGATATACGAACACGGCTTTTGGAATACCACCCTAAACCGCTATGTGTATGTTAGGAGCGGAGAGTCGTCACAATGCATAGGAGATTGGTTTAACAAGCAGACTACAGACGAATACGGCAATATGGTATGGGAGAATGTGCAGTTAGTTGATGTGCAAATCTATACCGAATACACCACCGCTTGGAGTCCTGTTACATATGAGCATCTCAACTTGTATGTAAACGGTATGCTGTCCGTGCCGGGCGCTACAACGGGGCTTGTAAATATCTTTGATGTGGATGCTGCCACTATGCAGTACGACCAAAGCGAAATGCTTGCCGATATCGCTATGTACGGGCTGTTTACCTATGAGGAGTTTATAGAGATAGCGCCCATACCCCAAACGGTATTTGACGCATTTAACGGGCAGTACCTAAAGGTATCTATCGGCAAAGGTCTTACAACAATAGAGGAGCTTTTGGCACTTATTGAAAGATATTCAATATTCTTTGTGTAACGGAGTGGGTAGCCCTAAGCATCACCCTAAGCAAAAGAAAAACCAATCAAACATCACATAAATAACTACCCCAAGCAACCTGTTAGGTAACACTTAACAGGTTGCTTGCATTAACGGCATAAACAAATTACAAGATTTCAAGAAAAATGTGGTTGCAAATCAATTTACATCTGCATTTTTTTCCTTTAGATACACCAAGTGTTTTTAATGTTGACACGCTTTGAGGGTTTGTGCTAAACTGTATTTAGGCAAGTATCTCTTGCCAATATACAAACGAAAATTAAGGAGGTTCTTCCAATGAGTAAAGAGGCAAAATTTTTTGAATGTAAAGTATGCGGCAATATGGTGGGTATGATTTATGTATCCGGTGCGCCTATGACTTGCTGTGGGCAACAAATGTCCGAAATGGTTGCCAATACGGTGGACGCATCATACGAAAAACATCTCCCTGTGGTGTCTTGTGACGGCAGCGCTATCACGGTAGCTGTTGGCTCAACAGAGCATCCAATGATTCCCGAACATTTTATTGGTTGGATTTATCTGCAAACCGAGAAGGGCGGACAAAGAAAGTCTTTAGCGGCAGGCGACAAGCCCGAGGCTAAGTTTGTTGTCACAGATGACGATGTTGCGGTAGCGGCATTTGCATACTGCAATCTGCACGGATTGTGGAAGACAGCTGTTGAATAATTGCGCAAGGTAATAATCCAAGTTGCTAAAGCTTGGGATACAAAAAATTATTAAATTATAAGGAGTACTAATATGGCAATTTATATTTGCGGAGTATGCGGTTATGAATATGACGAGAGCGTTGGCGACCCTGACGAGGGCTTAGCTCCCGGCACAACTTGGGAGCAAGTTCCCGAAGATTTTCTTTGCCCCCTTTGCGGAGTAGGTAAGGACGAGTTCTATAAAGCATAAAATAAGCTTTATTACAAGTAGATAGTTATTTATAAGGACATTTATAAGAACAAGGAGAGAAAAAATGTCTGTACTTAAATTAAAAGAAGGGTTGTATTCCGTCGGAGTTCTAAACCCTAATCTCCGTGTGTTCGATATTGTTATGCACACGGAATATGGCACAAGCTATAATTCATTTATTGTCAAGGGCGAAAAAACCGCCCTTGTAGAAACCTGTCATAAAACCTTTTTTCAAGAATATCTTGAAAATATTGCCTCAGTATTACCGCCAGAGGATATTGATTATATCATATTAAATCATGTTGAGCCTGACCATAGCGGAGCGCTCAAAGAACTTAAAAAACATTGCCCCAAGGCGCAAATAGTATGCTCAAGGGCGGCGGCGGTTTACTTAAAAAAGATTACCAATGACCCAGACTTTCAAGCGATAGTTGTGAAAGACGGGGATAGTATTTCTTTGGGAAATATCGACATCAAGTTTATTACTGCGCCGTTTTTGCATTGGCCAGATACCATATTTACCTATGTTCCCCAATTAAATACGGTGTTCACCTGCGACTTTTT